>NZ_JBEZBT010000006.1:0-236059 GCF_040647235.1 Streptomyces sp. NPDC042638 | reverse complement strand
GACGCAGGGCGTGGAGCGGACGCAGGGCGTGGAGCGGACGCAGGGCGTGGAGCGGACGCAGGGCGTGGAGCGGGCCGTCTGAGGGTGCCGGGCGCCGCCACCGCGCTCCCCCTTCGCGCCGCCGTGTCCGCGGAACCAGCGTGGATCCGAGGAACTTTCCGGCCGTCCCACTAGTTTCTACGGTGCTGTAGAAGGCGTCGTCGGGTGCCGAGGGGGCGCCGGGCGGCCGATACGAGGAGTGGACATGGCCCTGTGGGACCGCGTCAAGGAGTCGGCGTCGCAGATGCAGACCCAGTTGGTGGCGAAGAAGAACGACCTGAAGAGCGGCGCCTTCCGGGATGCGAGCATGGCGATGTGCGCGCTGGTGGCCGCCGCCGACGGGACGGTGGATCCGTCGGAGCGGCAGCGGGTGGCCCAGCTCATCGCCACGAACGAGGTGCTGCAGAACTTCCCGGCGGACGACCTGCGCCGTCGTTTCGAGGAGAACCTGAACAAGCTGACGGCCGACTTCGCCTTCGGCAAGGTGAGCGTGCTGCAGGAGATCGCCAAGGCGAAGAAGAAGCCGGCCGAGGCGCGGGCCGTCATCCAGATCGGCATCGTCATCGGCGGCGCGGACGGGGACTTCGACAAGGACGAGCAGGCCGTGGTCCGCGAGGCGTGCTTCACGCTGGACCTGCCGCCGCACGAGTTCGACCTCTGAGCGCACGGTGGGGCGGCGCGGGTGTCCCCGGGCATCGGGGGCACCCGCGCCGGCGCGTCCGCGGCCGTTCCGGGCGGTGGGGCGTCAGCCCAGACCGGCGGACTTCAGCCAGGCCTTGGCGACGTCCAGCGGGTCCTTCTTCTCGGCCTGCACCTGGGTGTCCAGGCGCAGCAGGGTCTCGGTGTCCAGCTTGGCGGAGACCGCGTCGAGCGCGGCGACGCCCTCCTGGGACAGCGCTCCCTTACGGGCCAGCGGCTGGACGTTCTCGAAGCCGAAGAGGTTCTTCGGGTCCTGCAGGACGACCCACTTCTCCTGGGTGATCTGGGGGTCCGTGGTGAAGATGTCCGCGACCTGGACGGCGTCCTTCTTCAGCGCCGCCTGCGTGAGCGGGCCGCCCGCGTCCAGCGCCTTGAAGGACTTGAACTCCAGGCCGTAGACGGACTTCAGGCCCAGCAGGCCCTGCTGCCGGGTCTGGAACTCCGGGGAGGCGCCGATGACCACGTCCTTGGCGACGTCCTTCAGGTCGGCGATGGAGGACTTCTCGGTGAGGTGGTACTTCTTCGCCGTCGCCGCGTTGACCGTGACCGAGTCCTTGGTCTGCGCCGGCGACGGGTCCAGCAGCGTGAGCTTGGGGTCCAGCCCGGCCTTGACGGCCTTCGTGGTCTCCTCCAGGGTCTTCGGGGCGGCCTTCTGGTCGAGGTAGGCCAGCAGCGCGCCGTTGTACTCGGGCATCACCGAGATGGAGCCGCTCTTGATCAGCCCGTACGTGGTCTCGCGGCTGCCGATGTTCGGCTTGTACGTGACCTTGATGCCCTTGGCCTTGAGGGCCTCGCCGTAGATGTCGGCGAGCAGGGTGCTCTCGGGAAAGTTGTTGGACCCGACGACCACGCTGTCGCCGCTCGCCTTGCTGTCGTCCGTGAGGGGGTTGCCGGCCTCGTCGTCCTTGGCGGAACAGCCCGCCAGCAGAGCCGTCGCCGCTGCGAGTGCGACCACCGCCGCGCCTCGGCTCCCCCGGATGGACCTGCTGATGTGGGTCGTTGAAGTCACCCGACGATCCAAGCCAGCCGGTTCTCGGTCAGTCAAGTGCCACAGTTCGCCTATTGGCCTCGATCTGTGGTCACTTGTGCACAGAGAACGGTCCCTTTGTAACACATTCTTGATGAAAGGTGAGCTGACCGACAAGCAGGCCCGCACCCGGAGGCGGCCGTCAGCCGCCGCGCCGCACGCCCGGTGACACCGTGAGCCGGGACGCCGCCCAGAACACGGCCAGCGTCACGAGGGCCAGGCCGGCGACCAGGGTGGCGCCGCCGACGACCTTCTCGTAGTTCTTCTGGTAGAGGCCGTCGATGATGTACCGGCCGAGGCCGCCGAGACTGACGTAGGCGGCGATGGTGGCGGTGGAGACGATCTGGATGGCCGCCGTGCGCAGGCCGCTGAGGATCAGCGGCAGCGCGACCGGCAACTCCACCTGGAACAGCACCCGCGCCTCGGTCATCCCCATGCCGCGGGCGGCGTCCACCGGGGAGGGGTCGACGGAGCGGACGGCCTCGTAGGTGGTGACCAGGATCGGCGGTACGGCCAGCACCACCAGCGGGATCATCACCGGCAGCAGGCCGAAGCCGATCCAGATGAACATCAGCACCAGCAGACCGAAGCTGGGCAGGGCCCTGCCCGCGGTGGCGATGAGCGCCAGGGTGTTGCCGCCGCGGCCGTAGTGGCCGGTGAGCAGGCCGACGGGCAGCCCGATCACGGCGGCGATCAGCAGGGCTTCCAGCGAGTACCTGACGTGCTCGGCGAACCGCGTGGGGATGCCGTCGTACCCGTGCCAGTGGGCGCTGTCGCCGAAGAAGGCGTGCGCGAAGTTCAGGACGTTCACCGGCCGGCACCCTTCCTCGGCATCCAGGGGGTGAGGAGGAGGCGTACGAGGACCAGCACGGCGTCGGCGAGGATGCCCAGCACCGCGATGGTCAGGACCGAGTTCACCGCCAGGGCGGGACGGCCGTAGGTCTGGGCGTCGTACAGCATGTTGCCGAGGGCGCCCTGGTTGCCGATGAGCATGCCGACGCTGACCAGGGAGATGCTGGACACGGTCGCCACCCTCAGCCCCGCGATGATGGCGGGTACGGCGATGGGCAACTGCACCTGGAAGTAACGGCGTACGGCGCCGAAGCCCATGGCCTGGGCGGCGGCCAGGGTCTCCGGTGGCACCGAGCGGACTCCGTCCACGATCGCCGGGACGAGCACCACCAGGCTGTAGAGCGCGAGCGGGACCATGACCGTCAGTTCGCTCTGGCCGAAGTAGTCGATGAGGACGACGAAGAAGGCGAGCGACGGGATGGCGTAGAGGACGGTGGTGACGCCGAGGACCGGCGGATAGATCCAACGGAACCGCACGCAGAGCTGGGCCACGGGCAGCGAGATCAGCAGTCCGGCCAGCACCGGCAGCAGCGCCTCGCGCAGATGCAGCCCGATGAGGCCGGCATAGCTGTGCTGGAGGTCGCTCGGGAGGTCGAAGAAGCCGCTCATCGGCCGGCCCGCACAGCGTTGGCCCGCTCCGCCACCCGGCCGTGGGCCTCGCGGATCGCCTCGCCGATGACCTGCTGGGAGACGACGCCGACCGCGCGTCCCTCGCCGTCCACGGCGACCGCCCATCCGGTCGGTGAGAGCACCGCGCCGTCGAGCGCGGTGCGCAGCGAGTCGGTGCCGGGCACGAACGGCCGCCCGAAGTCGAGGAGTCGGTCCGGGTCGACGGCGCCGGCGGTGAGCCGGTCCGGCTCGCTCCAGCCGAGCGGCCTGCCGTCGGGGTCGGTGACCAGGAGGTAGGGGGCCATGCCCCGGGAGGCGAGCCGGTCGGCGTCGGCGTCGACCGGGACGATGGGCGCGGTCTGCAACGGGAGCCCGTCGGCCGGGAAGAAGGAGAGCCGGCGGATGCCCCGGTCGGCGCCGAGGAAGTCCTCCACGAAGGAGTCGGCGGGCGCGCTGAGCAGCTCGGCGGGCGGGGCGAACTGGGCGAGCCGGCCACCGGTGCGTAGCACGGCGACCTTCGTGCCCAGCTTGATCGCCTCGTCGATGTCGTGGGTGACGAAGACGATGGTCTTGCCCAGCTCGTCCTGGATGCGCAGGAGTTCGTCCTGGAGTCCCTTGCGGACGACGGGGTCGACGGCGGAGAACGGCTCGTCCATCAGCAGCACCGGCGGGTCGGCGGCGAGCGCGCGGGCGACGCCGACCCGCTGCTGCTGGCCGCCGGAGAGCTGGTACGGGTACCGCTTGGCGAGCGCGGAGTCGAGCCCGACCCGCTCCATCAACTCGGCGGCCCGGGCCCGGGCCGCCTGCTTGGGGCGGCCGAGCAGGCGGGGCACGGTGGCGATGTTGTCGAGGATGGTGCGGTGCTGGAAGAGACCGGCGTTCTGGATGACGTAACCCATCGAGCGGCGCAGGGTGTTGACCGGCTGCTGCCGGATGTCCCGGCCGTCGAGGAGGATGCTGCCCTCGGTGGGCTCCACCATCCGGTTGATCATCCGCAAGGTCGTCGTCTTGCCGCAGCCGGAGGGGCCGACGAGGACGGTGATCGCGCGGTCCGGTATCTCCAGTGACAGCCGGTCGACCGCGACCGTGCCGTCCGGGTACCGCTTCGTGACTGAATCTATCCGTATCAAAACGCCGGGTATCCTTCGGGTCCGACCGATGCTGGCCTGCTCCGGGAAGAGTCTAGACCGGTAGTGTTTCAGCGCTTTGGCGGGAGAGCGGCCTCGGTCCTGACGTGTGCACAGATCTCATGAGCCCGGCCGGCTCTCAACGGCCGGCCGGGCTCTGCGCCCCGCTCTCCACCGGCCCCGGCCGGATGTGCGGCCGGGCCGCGAGGATCGCGACGTCGTCCTCGGCGTGCCGGGCGTCCAGTCGGCCGAGGATGCTCTCCAGGACGGTGTCGACGGTGTCCCCGGCGGTGAACCGCAGGGAGACCAGCCGGGCCAGGGAGTGGTCGATGTCCTCACCGCGGTGCTCGACGAGCCCGTCGGTGAACAGCACGAGGGTCTCGCCGGGCGCCACCCGGTGCGTGGCCGACTCGTACCCGCCGAGTCCGGTGCCCAGCGGCGGTCCGACCGGCACGGACAGCAGTCGGGCCGCGCCGTCCATACCGATGAGCACCGGCGGCAGGTGTCCGGCGCTGGCCAGTGTGAGCTGGCCGCGGCCCGGGTCGACGCGGGCCAGCAGACAGGTCGCGGGACGCCGGTCGTCCTCCCCGGAGGCGATGTCGTCCATCTGCCGCAGCACCCGGTGCGGGGGGAGGTCGGCGGAGGCGATGTAGCGCAGGGAGGAGCGGTAGGCGCTCATGTCGACGGCGGATTCCAGGCCGTGCCCCATGACGTCGCCGACGACCAGCAGGGTCCGGCCGAAGTGCAGCCGGACGGTCTCGCACCAGTCGCCGCCGACCAGGGTGCTCCGGCCGGCCGGCAGATAGCGGATGGCGACGTCCAGGTTGGGGTGCGGGCGGCCGGGCTCGGCGAGCAGGGCGCGCTGCAGATCACCCGCGGTACGGCTGACCTGCTCGTACTCGCGGGCATGCCGGAGATGGGAGGCGGCGCGCTCGGCCAGCAGGGCGAGCTGCTCGCCCTCGGCGCGGTCCAGCGGTTCTCCGGGGCGCGCCCACACCAGGACGCCGTACACGTCTTCCCCGCTGGTCAGCGGGGTGGACAGGGCGGCCCCTGAGCCGGCGGCGCGCGCATGCTCCAGCCAGGGGACGGGGGCCGCGCCGACGGCCGGGACAGCGGCCTCGCGGACCGTGGCGCACGCCCACCGGAGATCGGGGAGCGTCGCGGGGTCACCGGTGACCGCCCCGTAGCCGGGGACGGCGTCCGGGCCGCGGCGCAGCACGGCGGCGGTTCCGCCGGCCAGGCGTACGGCGGCCCGGGTCAGCTCGGTGCAGGTCGTGTCCGCGTCGAGGGTGGTACCGATCCCGGCCAGGACCTGCCGCAGGGTGCTCAGCCGTTCGGCGGCCTGCGCGGCCCGCTCGGTCCCGCCGGCACCGCGGCGGCCCTCACCGGGGCCGCCGCCCTCCGAACGGCGGTCGCCGTGGGCGGACGGGGGCCTGCGGCGGGACTGGATCCACCGCGCCACACCCAACACCCTCACAGAATCTCAAACCGCGGCGGTCAGGGCACCAGCCCCGGCCCCCGGACGGGATCACCGGTGGTGCGCCGACCGGGCGGGACGCCGACGGGCCCCCGGGCGGTGGTCCCTGGGGGGCGGGTGCGAGGGGTCCGGCGCGCCGGAACGCCCGCCGGTGTGCGTGGCGGGCGGCCGTCCGGGCGGTGCTGCGGCGGCGGGCGGTTCAGTCGTCCGCGGGGGCCAGCCGCAGGGAGATCGAGTTGATGCAGTACCGCTGGTCCGTCGGGGTCGGATACCCCTCACCCTCGAACACGTGTCCGAGGTGGGAGCCGCACCGGGCACACCGCACCTCGGTGCGGACCATCCCGTGGGAACGGTCCGTGATCAGCTCGACCGCGTCGGTGTCCTTCGGGTCGTAGAAGGACGGCCAGCCGCAGTGCGACTCGAACTTGGTGTCGGAGGTGAACAGTTCGGCGCCGCAGGCACGGCAGGAGTACACGCCCCTGGTCTTGGTGTCCGTGTACTCACCGGTGAAGGCCGGCTCGGTGGCGGCCTGGCGCAGCACGGCGTACTCGGCCGGGTTCAGCTCCGCGCGCCACTGCTCGTCCGGCTTCTCTACGTCGTACGACATGAGCACTCAGCCCCTTCACTGCGACAGGCGGTCCAGGATCAGCGGGCCCAGGTCGGTCACGTCGCCCGCGCCCATGGTGAGAACGAGATCACCGGGCTTCGCCATTCCCGCGATCACCGCCGGGATCTCCGCCTTGTCGTGCACGGCGGTCACGTCGGCGCCCGCGGCGCGCGCGGCCTCGATGATCAGCTCGCTGGTCACGCCGGGGAGCGGGTCCTCACGGGCGGGGTAGATGTCGAGGACCGCCGAGGCGTCGGCGAGGGCCAGCGCCTGCCCCATCTCCTTGCCCAGCTCCTGGGTGCGGGAGAACAGGTGCGGCTGGAAGACGACGAGGATGCGGGCGTCACCGGCGGCGGCGCGCATGGCCTCCAGATCGGCCGTCATCTCGGTCGGGTGGTGGGCGTAGGAGTCGATCACCTGGACGCCGGCCGCCTCGCCCTTGAGCTGGAGGCGCCGCTTGACGCCGGTGTAGACGGCGAGCGCGGGCGCCAGCTCCGCGGCCGGGATGCCGACGGCGGCACCGGCGGCGAGCGCCGCGACCGCGTTGAGCGCGTAGTGCCGGCCCGGTACGGACACCCCGAAGGTCAGCTCCTGTCCGTCCAGCACCACGGTGACCCGGCTGCGCAGCCCCTGCGGGACGATCGACAGGACGCGCACGTCGGCGTCCTCGGCCTCGCCGTAGGTCACCACCCGCACCGGGCCCGCGGCGACGCGCCGGGTCAGCTCCCGGGCGCCCTCGTGGTCGGCGGAGACGACCAGGGTGCCGCCCTCGGTGACGCGGTCCACGAACGTCTCGAAGGACTCGTAGATCTCGTCCATGGAGGCGTAGTTGGCGTGGTGGTCCAGCTCGACGTTGAGGACGATGGCGACCTCGGGCGCGTACTTGTGGAAGCTGCGGTCCGACTCGTCCGCCTCCGCGACGAAGAGGTCGCCCCCGCCGTGCAGCGCGTTCGAGCCGGGTGCGTCCAGGTCGCCGCCGATGGCGTAGGACGGCTCCAGGCCCAGCTCGGTCAGGGAGACCGCCAGCATGGAGGTGGTGGTGGTCTTGCCGTGGGTACCGGCCACGGCGATCGGGCGCAGCCCCCGCATCAGCGCGGCGAGCGCGTCGGAGCGGTGCACGACCGGGATGCCCAGCTCCGCGGCGCGGGCCAGCTCCGGGTTGTCCTCGCGGATCGCCGACGAGACGACGACACAGCTGGCGTCGTCGGCGAGGTGCTCGGCGGCGTGCCCGATGTGCACGGTCACGCCCAGCGCCCGCAGCGCCCCGGCGGTCGCCGACTCCCTGGCGTCGCTGCCGGCCACCTCGGCCCCGCGCTGCGCGAGGATCTTGGCGATACCCGACATCCCGGCGCCGCCGATGCCGATGAAGTGCGGTCGGTCCATGGCGGCAGGAAGGCCGGGTGCCATGCGTTTCTCCCCAGAGACGGTACGGGCTAGAGCGGACCTAGCCTATGCGCTGGGCCGGGTGTCACCTCGCAAGGGGCGCGGGTGCTCCCGGCCGGGCCTCACTCCGCCTGGGAGTGCGAGAACAGCTTCAGCACCGGCACCCCCACCTTGTGGCGGGCCCGGGAAGCCCAGTCCCGGTGGAAGAACTCCTCCACGTAGTGCGGATCGGTCAGCACGATCACCTCGTCCGCGTCCACCTCGCCCACCAGCGCCTTCAGCGCGTCCAGCGGGTGTTCCTCGACCAGCCGCCCCTCCGCCTCGCTGCCGGCGGCGCGCAGCGCCTGGAGCGACACGTCGAGGGCCTGCTGTCCCACGCTCAGCGCCTCCGTGCCCTCCGGGGTCTCCCCCTCGCGGACCGCCTCGTCGAGTTCGCCGAGCGCGATGTCGTCGATGGCCCGCAGCAGCCGGTCGGCCTGGTCGCCGCGCGGCTGGAGCAGCACGTGGAAGAAGACGGGCTCGTCCCCGTGCAAGGTGGTGACGAACTCCACGTCGGCGGTCGTCAGAGCCTTCTCGATCATCAGAACGCTTGTGAACACCAGGCGCCTCTCTCCTCGGAGGGCCCGGCAGGGCCCCTGCGGAAACCATCCTTCCCCGTGATCGCACGGGTACTGCCGGACTCAGTGTGCCCGTCGGAAGATAACCGGAATAGCAGATTCCGCTGAGTCAGGAGCGCCGGTACCGGCCGAACAGGAAACCGTCCTCCTCCAGCAGGGACGCGAGCGCGAACCGGTGCGGGACGGCGACCGACGGCCCCCCGGCGATGCGCTGCGCACCGCCCGCGGTCAGCGTCGGCGAGACGGTCAGGCACAGCTCGTCCAGCACCTCCGCGGCGATCAGCTGGCCGAGCAGCCGCGGGCCGCCCTCGGTGAGCAGCCGGGTGTGGCCGAGACCGGCGAGGGCCTGGACCGCGCGCGCCGGCTCCACGCCCATGCCCTCACCGGCGATCAGCACCTGGGCGCCGGCCTTCTCGGCGGTGGCGACCCGGTCGGGAGCGGCCGAGGCTCCGGTGAGGATCAGCGTCGGCACCAGGGGCGAGGTGAACAGGGGCAGCGTGAAGTCCAGCTCCAGGCTCGCGGTGACGATCGCGATCGCCGGCACCGGGGCCTGACCGGCGGCCGTGCGGGCACCGGCGAACTCCGCGCGCGCCCGCGCGGGGCGGTACCCCTCCTGCCGTACCGTCTCCGCGCCGACCACGACCACGTCCGCGAGCGCCCGCAGCGTGCCGAAGATCCGCATGTCGGCGGCGCTGGAGATGGGCTGCGAGCGGCCCTCGTGCTGGGCGGCGCCGTCGAGGGAGGAGACCATGTTGGCCCGCAGCCACGGCCGCGGGGCGCCCGGCGCGGGTTCGGGATAGGCGTAGGCGGCGGCCAGCTCGGCGAGGTCCCACTCCCGGTCCGCCGCGGCCCCGGCGGCCGGACCGGCCCCGGCGGGGGCCTGGGCTGCTGTTCCTTCGGTCACAGGGAAGAGGCGTCGCATTCGTGCAGTGTGACACGGCGCTTAGCATGGATAACTGTGTCGTCCTCCACCCCCGCCCCCGGATCCGGCCCGCTGCCGGACGCGGGCCCTCTGTCGCTGTGCGCGCGTGAGCCGCACGTCCCCGCGGACCGGCTGGTCGCCGAGATGGTGCCGCCGCCGCGGTTCGACTCGGTCCGCTTCGCCACCTACGTCCCGGACCCCGGCGAGCCCAGCCAGTCCGAGGCCGTCCGGGTGCTGGAAGGCTTCGCGGCCGGCCTCGGCGGGGCACACGCCGTCGGCGGCGGGAAGCGCGGGTTCTTCGGGCTGGGCAGGGCCAGGGCCCCGAAGCCCCCGGCCGGCCCGCGTGGCGTCTACCTCGACGGCGGCTACGGCGTCGGCAAGACCCACCTGCTCGCCTCCCTGTGGCACGCCACCCCGGCCGAGCCCGCGCTCAAGGCGTTCGGCACCTTCGTGGAGCTGACCAACCTGGTGGGGGCGCTCGGCTTCCAGCAGACCGTGCGGACGCTCAGCGGCCACCGCCTGCTGTGCATCGACGAGTTCGAACTGGACGACCCCGGCGACACGGTTCTCGTGTCGACACTGCTCGGCAAGCTCGTGGAGGCGGGCGTGGCGCTCGCCGCCACCTCCAACACGCTGCCCGGCAAGCTGGGCGAGGGCCGCTTCGCCGCCGCCGACTTCCTGCGCGAGATCCAGGGTCTGTCGGCCCATTTCCGCGCCCTGCGCATCGACGGCGAGGACTACCGCCACCGCGGCCTGCCCGAGGCTCCCGCGCCGTTCTCCGACGAGGAGGTCATGAAGACGGCCTTCGCCACCGAGGGCGCCTCGCTCGACGACTTCGCGCATCTGCTGGAGCACCTGGCGAAGGTGCACCCGAGCCGGTACGGCGCGCTGACCGACGGGGTGCGGGCCGTGTGCCTGACCGGCGTTCAGCCCGTGCCGGACCAGTCGACGGCGCTGCGGCTGGTGGTCCTGGCCGACCGGCTCTACGACCGCGAGGTCCCGGTGCTGGCCTCGGGCCTGCCGTTCGACAGGCTGTTCAGCGAGGAGATGCTGAACGGCGGCTACCGCAAGAAGTACTTCCGCGCGATATCCCGGCTCACCGCACTGGCCCGGGACGCGAAGGGGCTGATCGGCGCCTGACCGCTGCCCCTGGCGCCCTCAGGGCCTGTCTGACAATTCCCGTCTGCCTCGCGACGCCATGCACGCCTCTCGCCGCACCGGGCGCAGACCCGAGTACGCCCAGTACGAGGGCCTACGCCCGGCGCGCCGAGAGCACGCACCTGACGCCGCGAGGCCGCCCTCCGGGCGACGACGGGAATTGTGAGACAGGCCGTAGCCGAGCGGGCGCCCGCGGGTCAAGGGCTGGTTCGCGCCACGCCACCCGCACTTTTCACGCTCTCTTCCGCGCGTAACGCGCAGTTAACCCTGCAAAGGCCTTTGCAGGGTTAACGTGTTTCTTGACCTTCCATTGACCAGCGCTTGGTCTGGACAAGAGGTATGAACGCGGCGGAGGGGGTCTCATGTTCCGAGGTACGACGGCCCGGACCGTGCTCGCCCTCCTCGGCGTCACCCTGCTCACCCTCCAGCTCTTCGCCCCCACGGGACCCTTCGCACCCGCGCATACTTCCGGTCAGGCGTTGGCCAAGGCCGAGACCGGAACCGCCTCCTTCGTGCAGGCGGTGCGCGAGCGGACGGAGACGGCCCACACCCCGGGCCGCCCGGGTGAGCCCGTGGGGATCCCGCATGTGCGTGACCGGCACCGCGGCCCGGCGTCCAGCGGAGCGCAGCACCACCCCCTGATATCCGTCCCGGCGGCCGGGGCGGACCCGGCGCGACCCTCCGGCGCCCCCCACCGCCACGCCCCCGGGACGCCAAGAGCCCGCACGGCGGCAGCTCTCCAGGTCTTCCGCTGCTGAGAGCGGCCGTGCCCCCTCACCCCCACGTCAGTCGCGCAAGCCCGACGCGCCAGGCAGGCGCGCCAGGAGGAACCCACACTCATGCAGCCCCTCATCGACAACGCCCGTACCTTCGGACAGCGCCCTGAGGAGTTCGCCAGGCTCGCCGAAGGCCAGTCCCCGCAGGTGCTGTTCATCACCTGCTCCGATTCCCGGGTCGTCCCGGCCCTGATCACGGGCGCCCGCCCCGGCGAGCTGTTCGAACTGCGCACCGCGGGCAACATCGTCCCGCCCCACGCCTCCGAGCACCCCACCAGCGAGGCCGCCACCATCGAGTACGCCGTGGAGGTGCTGGGCGTCCGCGACATCGTGGTCTGCGGCCACTCGCACTGCGGCGCCGTCGGCGCGCTCGTGCGCGGTGACGACCTGACCGCCGTACCGGCCGTGCGCGACTGGCTGGCGCACGCCACCCCGCGCCCGGCCGGCGCGGCCGAGGACCCGGAGGTCGCCGAGGGCGTGCAGAGCCACGTCCTGACCCAGCTGCTGCGGCTGCGCTCGTACCCCTGCGTCGAGCGCGGGCTGGCGGAGGGACGGCTGGACCTGCACGCCTGGTACTACGAGGTGCACACCGGCGCCGTACGGACGCACCGCCCGCAGACCGACTCCTTCGAGGCCCTGTGAGCGCGCCGATGACCAGCAACCACACCCTCATATCCCGATTCCCGCACCTGAGGCGGGACTTCGCCGCCTCCCTCGTCGTCTTCCTGGTCGCGCTGCCGCTGTGCGTGGGCGTGGCCGTCGCCTCCGGCGCACCGGCCGAACTCGGCCTGGTCACCGGCATCGTGGGCGGCCTCGTCACCGGGCTGATGCGCGGCAGCAGCCTCCAGGTGTCGGGGCCGGCGGCCGGCCTGACCGTGCTCGTCTTCGAGGCGGTCAAGGAGTTCGGGCTGCCGGTGCTCGGCGTGATCGTGCTCCTCACCGGGCTGCTCCAGGTCGCCATGGGCCTGCTGCGGCTGGGCCGTTACTTCCGGGCCATCTCGGTCTCCGTCGTGGAGGGCATGCTGGCCGGGATCGGTCTGGTGCTCATCGCCGGGCAGCTGTATCCGGCTCTGTCGGCGAAGGCCCCCGACTCCGGACTGGGCAAGATCGCCGGCCTGCCCGGCGCGTTCCTGGACGCCTTCGGCGACGGCGGCGCCCTGGCCTCGCTCGCGGTGTGCGCCGGCACGATCGCGGTGCTGCTGCTGTGGCGGCACACCCCGGCGAAGGTACGGGCGGTGCCCGGTCCGCTCGCCGCGGTCGGGCTCGCCACACTGGCCGCGCTCGCCCTGAGCCTGCCGGTGGCCACGGTCGAGGTGCGGGGCCTGCTGGACTCCGTCCAGCCGCCACCGCTGAGCGCCTTCGGCGAACTGGCCGGTGCGGGGCTCCTGGGCACGGTCCTCGCCTTCGCCCTGATCGCGTCCGCCGAGTCGCTGTTCAGCGCGGCGGCCGTGGACCGGCTGCACTCGGGGCCACGCACCCAGTACAACCGGGAACTCGTCGCCCAGGGCGTCGGCAACACGGTGTGCGGCCTGCTCGGCGCGCTGCCGATGACCGCGGTGATCGTGCGCAGCGCCGCCAACGTCCAGGCCGGCGCCCGTACGAAGGCGTCCCGGGTGCTGCACGGTCTCTGGCTGCTGCTGTTCGCGGCGCTGCTGCCGGGCGTGCTCGCCCACATCCCGGTCCCGGCCCTGGCGGGCATCCTGATCCACGCGGGCGCCAAGCTGGTCCCGGTCCGGGCACTGGCCGCGCTGTGGCGCGAGCACCGCGGGGAGGCGCTGGTCCTCGCCGTCACGGCCGTCTCCATCGTCGCCGTCAGCATGTTCGAGGGCGTCCTCATCGGTCTCGCGCTGGCCGTGGTGAAGACGGCCTGGGAGGCCTCCCACGTCAGGCTGGAGGTCGTGGACAAGGGGGCGGGCCCGGTGCAGGCGCATCTGTCCGGCAACGCGACCTTCCTGCGCCTGCCGAAGATCCTGGACAGCCTGGAGTCGCTGCCGCAGGACCGCCCGGTCCGGCTCGACCTGTCCGGGCTGCACCACCTGGACCACGCCTGCCGTACGGCCCTGCGGAACTGGGCCGCGCGGCACAGCGCGGCGGGCACCGAGCCGGTGGAGCTGGTCACGGCCGCGTGAGCGCCCGCCCGTGGGGCCGGGGGCCGGAACCTCTCGGCATCTCGGCCCCATGGGCCTATCGTGGCAGCAGCGGATATTTCGGACCTCTGCATGAGGAGGTCACCATGGTCGAGGACCTTGTGGTGGCCGTGGCGGCGGCGGGCTCCGCCGGTGTGGTGTACCTGGCGGCGGCGGCCCGCGTGGTCAAGCAGTACGAACGGGGTGTGCTCTTTCGCCTCGGCCGGGTGTCCGGGGAGGTACGGTCGCCGGGCCTGAACCTGATCATCCCCTTCGTGGACCGGCTGCGGAAGATCAACTTGCAGATCGTGACGATGCCGATCCCGGCCCAGGAGGGCATCACCCGCGACAACGTCACCGTCCGGGTGGACGCGGTGGTCTACTTCCGCGTGGTCGACGCGGTGAGCGCCCTGGTGAAGGTCGAGGACTACAAGTTCGCGGTGTCGCAGATGGCGCAGACGTCCCTGCGGTCGATCATCGGCAAGAGCGATCTCGACGATCTGCTCTCCAACCGCGAGAAGCTCAACCAGGGCCTGGAACTGATGCTCGACAGCCCGGCGGTGGGCTGGGGCATCCAGGTCGACCGGGTGGAGATCAAGGACGTGTCCCTGCCGGACACGATGAAGCGGTCGATGGCCCGCCAGGCCGAGGCGGACCGCGAGCGCCGCGCCCGGATCATCAACGCCGACGCCGAACTGCAGGCCTCCAAGAAGCTCGCCGAGGCCGCCCAGCAGATGGCCGACACACCGACCGCGCTCCAGCTGCGGCTGCTTCAGACCGTGATGGCGGTGGCGGCCGAGAAGAACTCCACCCTGGTCCTGCCGATCCCGGTGGAGCTGCTGCACTTCCTGGAGCGGGGCGCGCAGCAGCCCGCCCCGAACGGTGAGGCGAAGCCGCTGACGCAGTAGAGCCTGTCCGCGGACCGTACCGCCGGTGCTTCAGGCCGCACCCGGTGCTTCGAACCACGGCCGCACCCGGTGCTTCGTGCCGCACCCGGCGCGGACCTTGGTAGTCCCGCTCGCGTTCCCCGCGCCTCGGCCGGCCGCTCGGCCCTCGACACCTGTCTGCGCTACCACCACGAACAGGGTCTGTCGCGGCGGCGCCGGACGGTCAGGAGTTGTTCCACCCGGAACTGCTGGACACCTGATCACGGGGGAACACGAGGGGGGACCCGAGGAAGGGAGCGGCCCATGCCGCACCGAGGTGCCCAGAGCCTGCGGGAGACGCTGCGCGTCCCGCTCGGCGTTTCCGTCGACCTGACCGCCTACGGCACCCGGGCCACCCCGGGTGCCCGGAACGGCAAGGACGCGGCCCGCGCGGACACCGCGCGCATGGGCGAGCACCTGGCCGGGCTCCAGGAGCGGTTGTGGGCGGCGGGCACGGCGGGCGACCACCGCCGGGTCCTGCTCGTGCTCCAGGGCATGGACACCAGCGGCAAGGGCGGCACGGTCAAGCACGTCGTCGGTCAGTTCAACCCGTCCGGCTGCCGCATCCACGCCTTCAAGGCACCCACCGAGGAGGAGCGGGCCCACGACTTCCTGTGGCGGGTACGGAGGGCCCTGCCGGGGCCGGGCGAGATCGGTGTCTTCGACCGCTCCCACTACGAGGACGTCCTGATCTCCCGGGTCCGGCATCTCGCCCCGCCCGCCGCGATCGGCAGCCGCTACGGCCTGATCAACGACTTCGAGCGGGAGCTGGCCGAGAAGGGCGTGACCCTCGTCAAGTGCTTCCTGCACCTCTCCTACGAGGAGCAGCGTCGCCGTCTGCTGCGCCGGCTCGACCGGCCGGACAAACACTGGAAGTTCGACCCGGCCGACATCGACGAACGTGCCCTGTGGCCCGCCTACCAGGAGGCGTACGAGCTGGCCCTGGAGCGCTGCGCCGCGCCGCACGCGCCGTGGTACGTGGTCCCGGCGGACCGCAAGTGGTACCGGAACTGGGCCGTCAGCCGGCTGCTGCTGGAGCACCTGCGGGAGCTGGACCCGCACAGCCCGCCGGCCGGTTTCGACGTCGCGGAGTGCCGGGAGCGGCTGCTTCGGCAGGCGTGAGGCGGACACGGCCGGGACACACACGTGAGCCCGGGCGGCCGGGGTACCCGGCGGACATGCGTGAGTACCGGAAGGTCACCGATTCGTACTGGCTGCGGACCGCCCCCGGGCCGGAGCACCCCGCCCTCGACACGGATCTCGACGTCGACGTGGCCGTCGTCGGCGCCGGCATCGCCGGGCTGAGCACCGCCCATGAGCTGACCCGGGCCGGGCTGCGGGTGGCGGTGCTGGAGGCCGGGCGGGCGGCGGGCGGGGTCACCGGCTACACCACCGCGAAGCTGACCGCCCAGCACACCCTGGTCTACGACCGGCTGCGGCGCACCCGCGGGCCGGACGGCGCGCGGCTGTACGCCCGTTCGCAGTCGGAGGCGATCGAGCACGCGGCGGCGCTGGTGGCGGAGCTGGGCATCGACTGCGAGTGGGAGACCAGGGACGCCTACACCTACGTCCGGGACCGGGACCGGGCCGAGGAGGTGCGGGCGGAGGCGGAGGCCGCGCGCGAGGCGGGTCTGCCGGCGGTGTTCACCACGGAGACCGGGCTGCCGTTCCCGGTGGCGGGCGCGGTCCGGGTGACCGGGCAGGCGCAGTTCCACCCGGTCAAGTACCTGCGGGCGATCACCGCTGATCTGGTCGCGCGCGGCGGGCAGGTGTACGAGGGCACCCGGGTCACCGGTCTGACGGAGGCCGAGCCGTGCCGGCTGACGACCGAGTCGGGCGCCACGGTGACCGCCCGGGAGGTCGTGCTCGCCACCCATTACCCGGTGTTCGACCGGGCCTTGCTGTTCGCCCGGCTCTCCCCGCGCCGGGAGCTGGTCGTCGCCGGCCCGCTGGGCGACGGCCCGGACCCGCAGGGCATGTACATCACGCCCGAGGAGAACACCCGCTCGGTGCGCACCGCGCCCTACGGGGCGGACGGGCAGCGGCTGCTCGTGGTCACCGGCGAGCACTTCACGCCCGGTACCGGCGATCCGCGGGCCGGCTTCGACCGGCTCGCCGCCTGGGCCGAGACCCACTTCCCCGGGGTGACCCTGGATTACGCCTGGGCCACCCAGGACAACGAGTCCACCGACACCGTCCCGCTCATCGGCCCGTTCCACCCCGGTGCCCGGCACACCTACGTCGCCACCGGCTTCGGCGGGTGGGGGCTGAGCGGCGGCATCATGGCCGGGCGGCTGCTGACCGCGCTGATCACCGGCCGGGACTGCGCCTGGCGCGAGCTGTACGACCCGCGACGGCTGAAGTCGGTGGTGCGCGAGGCCCCGTCGCTGCTGAAGACGCAGGCGGAGGTGGCCCGGCACTTCGTCGGCGACCGGCTGAAGCCGCCGGCCTCGGTGGACGACCTGGCCCCCGGGGACGGCGCGCTGGTCCGGTCCGGCGGCGAACGGCTGGCCGCGTACCGGGACGAGGAGGGCGCCCTGCACGCCGTGTCCGCCGGCTGCACCCACCTCGGCTGCCTGGTGTCCTTCAACCGCGCCGAGCGCGCCTGGGAGTGCCCCTGCCACGGCTCGCGCTTCGCCGTCGACGGTGAGGTGCTCCAGGGCCCGGCGGTCAAGCCCCTGGAGCGACGCGCCCTCGACCGGCCGACAGAAGGGGGCCGGACGGGCGACTGACCGGCGCGGGCCGCCCGCCGCGCGGGTGACGGTAGCGCCGTGTCTCGCTTTAAATAATCATATAAGCAGTTTTCCCTACTTACGTTCGTGTCGTGATCCCACTAACACGCCGTCTCCTCGCCGCCTGCACCCTGGGCGCCGCGCTCACCGCATGCGGGGCCCAGGGCCCCGCCCGTCAGGGCCCGGCCGGGTCCGCCTCGCCCTCCGCCACTCGCCCGCCCGTGCTCACGCCGGGCCCCGGCGGACTCACCCCCGTCTTCGAACACGGCCCGCGCACCCTGGGCAGGACGGTCGCGTTCACCTTCGACGCCGACATGACCGCCGACCAGGGGCCCCGCGCGGCCTCCGGCGAACACTTCGACAACCCGGGCCTGATCGCCGCCCTGCGCGAACTGAAGGTGCCGGCAACCGTGTTCATGACCGGCAGATGGGCCGACCAGTACCCTGCCGAGGCCCGCGACCTGGGCCACGACCCGCAGTTCGAGGTGGCCAACCACTCCTGGAGCCACTACGCGTTCACCGCCGACTGCTACGGCCTGCCGACCGTCGACTCCGGCGGGATGCGGGCGGACGTGCAGCGGGCCTACAACTCCCTGCGCGCGGCCGGAGTACCGCACGCCATGCCGTACTTCCGCTTCCCCGGCGGCTGTTACGACCAGCGGGCGCTGCGCGCGCTCAGCGGGCTCGGGGTGACGGCGGTGCAGTGGGACGTGGTGAGCGGGGACGCGTTCGCCACGGACGCCGACGCGGTCACCCGGCAGGTGCTCGACGGGGTGAAGCCGGGCTCGGTGGTCATCATGCACTGCACCCGCAGTGCCGCCCCGACGACCGAGCGGGTCGTCCGCACGGTCGTGCCGGAGCTGCGCAAGCGGGGCTACCGGTTCGTGAAGGTCTCCCAGCTGATCGGCGAGACCGCCGGGCACCGCTGACCGTCCTACCCTGAGGGCATGAGCGACGAGGAGCACCGCACGATCGCCGACGCGGCCGAGCCGGCGAAGGCCGACGGTCCGCCGTACGCCGACTGCGTGCTGTGCCGGGAGCCGACGGAGTACCCGGAGTCGTACCGGGGCCTCACGCTGTGCCCCCGGTGCGAGTGGCAGGAGGCACAGCGCACCGCCTGCTCAGGGTGAGCGGCGACTGCAGGTCCAGGCCGCCGCGGTGAAGGCCGCGGCCGTGAGCAGGGCCGCGGCGGCCAGGGGCAGCAGCGCCATCGGAGCCCGGCCCGTCCGCGAGCCGGTGACCAGGCCGCTGACCGCGGCCTGCGCCGGGGATCCGGCCGACACCACCGCGAGCAGCGCGCCCAGCAGCATCGCGGGCACCGCCCGGCCGGTGGAGCGCAGCACAGGCTGGGCGGTGAGCGCGCCGACGGCCGTGCCGAGCAGCGCGCACGTGAGGGTGCCGGGCAGTCCGGCCGCAGCGGCCCGGAGCGGGGCGACGTGCACCCGGTGGCCGTCGCTCGCCGGAGCGCTGATGAACGTCACCGCCAGGGTGGCCGCCGCCCCGAGCAGCACGGCCACGAGCAGGGCGGTCAGCAGACAGGCGAGGTGCGCCCGGGCGGGTCCGCGCGCGGCGGCGACACAGGCACGGGCCGCGGGCGGTTCACCGGTGGCGCAGACGCGGACCAGCCAGGCGGCCACCGGCAGCAGCGCGGCGGCCGTGTAGCCGAGCGAGTTCAGCACCGGCTGGCCGCTCTGCACCCCGACCCCCAGGAACACCACGTACAGGATCACCGGCGGCAGCCAGCGCTGGGAGCGCAGGAGCAGGTCGGTCTGGTAGCGCAGGAGGGCGGTCATGGGCGGCTTCCGGGGTCGGGGGGCGGGGCGCCCGCGGGTTCGACGCGCTCCACGTGCCAGGGCGGCCGGGCCGTGAGCAGGGCACGCAGCAGGACGTCGGAGTGGGAGGCGGGGACGGTGAGGCGGTGGCTGCCGGGCGCCGTCTCCTCGACGCAGACGGCGGTCCGTACCGCCTCGGGCGGCAGTCGCCCGCCCGAGGGGCCCCGCGCGACGACGAGGGTGACCGGTCCGGCCGCTCCCGGGCGAGCGCTGTCCGTCCGCGGTCCCAGAGCCCCGTCGTGCAGGGTGTACGTCGCGTCCGGCGCCCCGGCGAGCCGGTGCGGGTCGTGGTCCACGAACACCACGGCGCCGCCGGCTGCCGTCCGCTCGGCCACCGCCCGCTCCAGCTCGGCGCGCGCCACCGCGTCGAGCCCGGTCCACGCCTCGTCCAGCACCAGCAGCTCCGGGTCACCGACCAGGGCCTGGGCGACCGCGACCTTCTGACTGCTGCCCTTGGACAGCCGCGCCATCGGCGTAGCGGCGTACGCGCCCGCGCCGAACCGCTCCAGCCAGTCGGCCGCGCGGCGGGCGGCGAGGGCCCGGGGCAGGCCGTGCACGGTGCCCAGGTGGGCCAGATAGCCCGCGGCCGTGAAGGGCAGGGCGGACGGGAACCGTTCCGGCACATAGGCGGTGCGCGGCCGGCCGGTCACACGGCCTTCGGTGGGGGCGTCGAGCCGGGCGAGCAGCCGGAGCAGGGTGGACTTCCCGGTGCCGTTCGCCCCTTCCAGCCGGGTGAGGGTGCCGGGGGCGATGACGAGGTCGACGCCTCGCAGCACCCAGGGGCCGCGGATGCCGTAGCGGCGGCCCACGGCGGTCAGACGCAGGTCAGGGTGCACAGAGGCCCTTTCCGGTGGGGGGGGTTTCCGTGGGGGGAGGGTGCGGGTCAGCGGGCCATGCCCCGGCTCAGCTCGGCCGCCCTGGCGCGCAGCGCCGCGGCCCAGGGCCCGCCGTCCCCCGGCCCGGACCTCCCGGCCGCCGAGACCTGGACATCCGGCAGGGGGCCGCCCGGGAAGGCTTCGAGGCCGGCCCAGTCGACGGCGATCCCGGCACGCTGGGCGAGCACGAGGACGGTGCCGACGAACCCTTCGGAGAGGGCCAGGACGACGGTGTGGCCGGTCCGCCGGTGCCGGGCGAGCAGGGCGTGCACGAAGACCGCGAGGGCGGCCGGGTCGACCTCGCACTCGTCGTTTCGCATCGGCCCGAGGCCGGACGGCAGCCCCAGCTCTGCCTCGAAGACCTCCGCCTGCCGCAGGAACAGCCGCGCGGCCCCGTTGGACGGGTTCCAGAGCGTCTCGTCACCGATCTCGAAATACTGGCTCATCGGCCCTCCCCTTCAGGTGATCAAGACGGGTCAGGGCAGCCGTCGGGTTCATCGGCGGGCCGCGATTTCTCCGGGCCGGCCCCCCGCCCGGCCGGCGCGGGACCGCAAGGCCTGGAACGGCCGTCGATCGGCGGGAGCCCGCGCGTTGATCGGCGTGGCCCGCGCGTTGATCGGCGTGGCCGGGGCTTCGTAGGGTGGGCTTTCGTGAGCGACGTTCCAGCACCTTCCGGTGACAGCCCCTTCCAGCCCGAGCACCACCCCCGCGACGAGGCCCGGCAGTTCGTGCTGCCGCTCGTCGTACGGATCGAGCGGAGCGCGCCGCCCGCCCGTACCGACGCCCTGGAGACGGCCGCCCGGGCCGTACTCGTGCTGCTCGGCGACGAGCGCGCGCACGGCGACGGGGAGTGGGCCGGGGCGGTACGCGACTGGGAGGACGCGCGGATCCGCAAAGTCGTCCGGCGGGCCCGGGGTGCCGAGTGGCGGCGCGCGGGGACACTGCCCGGGATCACGGTGACGGGCAAGTCCGCGGAGGTCCGGGTCTTCCCGCCGATCCCGCTGGACGGCTGGCCCAAGGACCTGGCCAAACTCCAGGTGTCGGGCACCGAGCTGGACGACCCCGAGCCGCCCCTCGTCGCCGGGCCGGCGGAGCCCGTGCTGTGGCTCAACCCGGATCTGGAGATGTCGGCCGGCAAGGCGATGGCCCAGGCCGGCCACGGCGCTCAGCTGGCCTGGTGGGCGCTGTCCGACGCGGAGCGCACCGCGTGGCGTGACGCCGGTTTCGCACTGTCCGTCCGCACGGCCGATCCCGCCGACTGGGCCCGGCTCACCGGCAGCGGTCTGCCGCTGGTGCGGGACGCCGGCTTCACGGAGATCGCACCGGGTTCCTGCACGGTCGTCGCCGACCATCCCGCGCTGCGCTAGGGCCCGAGGACGGACCGGGATCCGGGCCGCCGCAGGAGACGCTGCGTCTGCCGGGCCGGGCGCCGCGGCGGTGGCCGGGGCGGGACCGAACCTCAAATGTTGCTCTGAACGCGAGCGGGAGGGGGTTCGGCGCCGCCCGCCGGGGCCATACCCCCGTCGCTCGGCACACGAGCACGGGGGCGAGGAGGGGGAGGCAGCATGCGGCGACTGGGGACGGGGATCGGCTGGCGGCCGGAGATCGCGGACGCCGTGGAGGGGATGCCGGGCATCGACTGGGTGGAGGTGGTGGCGGAGAACGTCTGCCCGGGGCACCTCCCGGAGTCGCTGCTGCGGTTGCGCGAGCGCGGTGTGACGGTGGTCCCGCACGGTGTCTCCCTCGGCCTCGGCGGCGCGGACCGTCCCGACGAGGGGCGGTTGACGGCCCTGGGCGAGCGCGCGGAGGCCCTCGGTTCCCCGCTGGTCACCGAGCACATCGCCTTCGTCCGGGCCGGCGGCACGCTCACCGCGTCCCCGCTTCTGGAGGCCGGCCATCTGCTGCCCGTGCCCCGCACCCGGGACGCGCTGGACGTGCTGTGCGAGAACGTCCGTATCGCCCAGGACGCGCTGCCGGTGCCGTTGGCCCTGGAGAACATCGCCGCGCTGTTCTCCTGGCCGGGAGAGGAGCTGACCGAGGGGCAGTTCCTGTCCGAGCTGGTCGAGCGGACCGGCGTACGTCTGCTGATCGACGTGGCCAACCTGCACACCAACCACGTCAACCGGGGCGAGGACCCGGCCGAGGCCCTGGCCGAGCTGCCCCTGGAGGCGATCGCCTACGTCCATGTCGCGGGCGGCGTCGAGCGCGACGGCGTCTGGCACGACAGCCACGCGCACCCGGTGCCGCGCCCGGTGCTGGACATCCTGACCGGCCTCGCCGCCCGGGTCGCGCCGCCCGGGGTCCTCCTGGAACGGGACGAGGACTTTCCCGGACCCGCCGAGCTGGAGCAGGAGTTGCGCGCCGTCCGGGACGCGGTGGCGGCCGGCGGCCGGTCACGCCCGGCGGGAACGACGGCGGCGAAGGGGACGGCGACGGCGGGCGCCGCCGCTGCGGGGGACGGGGGCGTCGGTGTCCTGGCGCGGCCGGTGGCCGGTGTGCGCGAGCGGCTCGGGATGGCCCAGGCCGCCGTGCTGTCGTCCCTGGTGGCGGGGACGCCGGTGCCGGAGGGGTTCGACCGGGTGCGGATGGGCGTTCAGGCGCGGGCGCTCGCGGCGAAGCGGGCGGGCGTGGTGGCGAAGGTGGCCCCCGACCTGCCGGTGATCCTGGGGGCGGGATACCGGGAGGCGTTCCTTGAGTACGCCCGGCAGCGGCCGATGAGAGAGGGGTACCGGCGGGACGCGCTGGACTTCGCCGGGCATCTGCTGAAGCTGGGGCGGCCGGGTGACGCGGGCGCGCGGCGGGAGCTGCGGGAGTGGTGGCTGGACCGCGTGGGACCGGCTCCGCGACAGCGGGGATTCACGGCCCGGGCGCTGCGCACGGT
The DNA here is from genome assembly GCF_040647235.1 of Streptomyces sp. NPDC042638. Classification (NCBI taxonomy): domain Bacteria; kingdom Bacillati; phylum Actinomycetota; class Actinomycetes; order Kitasatosporales; family Streptomycetaceae; genus Streptomyces; species Streptomyces sp. NPDC042638. The sequence goes on along the minus strand of NZ_JBEZBT010000006.1, from coordinate 213,394 downwards.
CCTGCGCCGCCGAACCTGACCCGGCGCCCGAAGGACGCACGGAACAGCGCGACCGGCCACAACGCCTCCCGCGGGGCCGCACACCTCGCCCCCGCGGCCCCCGGGCGAGCCGCTCGCCGGACACCGCGCGCACGAGCGCGTCCCCGGGCCCCAGTAATATGCCAACCCCGCACCCACCCCAGCACCCCCGGCGTGCGGCGCAGGAGGCAACACCATGCGACCGCGTCCCCCCGTCCACGGCCGAGGCCCGTTCAGCGGCACCGGGCTCATCGTCATCGCCCTCGCGGCGACGGTCGTCGCCCTGCTCGTCCCGCTGTGGTCCTACGCGGGCCGGCAGGACCCGGCGAGCGCGAACGTGCTGAGCGCGCACACCGTGACGACGCCGTACGGACCGCTGTCCGAGCAGGACCGGGACTTCGTCACCAAGGTCCGGCTGGCCGGACTGTGGGAGCTGCCCGCCGGAGAGCTGGCGCGGCGCAAGGGCACGACCCCGGCCGTCCGCCTGGCGGGGCAGCACCTCGTCGACGGCCACACGTCCCTGGACGCGCACGTCCGGACCGTCGCCACCCAGCTCGGAGTGGCGCTGCCCAACGAGCCCAACGAGCAGCAGAAGCAGTGGCTCGCCACCCTGAACGCGGCCGAGGGGCAGGACTTCGACCGCCGGTTCGCCGGCCTCCTGCGGCTCGCGCACGGCCGGGTGTTCTCCCTCGTCGCCCAGGTCCGGGCCGGCACCCAGAACTCGCTGGTCCGCGATCTCGCCGACGACGCCAACGCGACCGTGCTGGACCACATCAAGGTCCTGGAGGCGACGGGTTACGTCGACTTCTCCGCACTGGCGGAGGACCTGGCGGCCTCCGCGTCCCCGGTGCCAACCCCGCCGGAGGTCGACCCGGACGCCGCCGTGCCGGTCGTGCCGTCGGTGACGAGCAGTCCCTGACGGCACCTCACGCCCCTTGACCGGGCCAGGAAACGGAACGTCACATACCGGCAACACTCCGTCCGGATCGTGAACAGGGCATGGCGTCCGAGCAGGCCCCTGGCATACAAACACGTCATGTTCTGGGTCCTTCTCCTCCTCCTGGCCTGGTCTTTCGCCGGTACGGCCTGTGCCCGGCTGTGCCTGGCGGCCGTTCGCGCGGCAGCCGCGGACGCGCGTGAAACGCCGACGGCCCGGGAGCATGATCTGACGCTGTACGAGGCGGCCTTCCTCTCCGGCGGCCCGGCGCGGGTCGCCGACGTGACCCTGGTCTCCATGGCCCGCCAGCGGCGACTGCTGCTCGCGCACACCGGCTGGGCCACGGTGGTGGACCCGCGGGGGCGCGACGAGATGGAGCGGTCCGTCATAGGGGCCATAGGGCCCGAGGGGCAGTCACGGATCGCGCCGGTGCGGACCCGGGCGGCCGGCGCCGAGGCCGTGCGCCGGCTGGCCGACGGGCTGGTGCACGCGGGACTCGCGGTCCCCGAGGGCACGGGCACGACGGTGGGGTCGGCCGTCCGCCAGGTACGGGCCGCCGCGCTGGCCGTGACGGTGCTGGGCGCCACCGCACTGCTGCTGCCCGGCCAGTCGGGTACACCGCGTCTGCTGGTGGGCCTGTGGTTCGCCCTGCCCCTCACGCTGGCGCTGAGCTGCCTGGCGGTCGCCCGGTTCGAGGTGCATCCGTACTCGCGCTGGGCCTCCCCCGCCGGCCAGCGGCTGCTGAGCACGCTGGCCGGGAAGCCGGCCGGTGACGAGAGGTCGTTCCTCACCTCCGTCGCCGTACGCGGCATCCGCGCGATCGGCGAACCGGAGCTGCGCGCGGCCTTCACCCACCGCGACCAGCCCTGGCGGGAGTGAGCGCGGCGGCTTCGGGGGGCGCATAGGGGGCAATGGCGCCGACACCGGGCGGATGGTCTTGCCTTCCCCCACAACCGAACGAAACATCCCTTCTGTTGTCGCCGGGCCGTGGCAGCCGTGCCATCGCCGCCGCGCACCGAAGGGATACGCGATGAAAGCTGCCGCCCTCTACTCGACCGCCGGGTCCCTGCTGCTGACCACCCTGGCGGCGGCCCCGGCGGGCGGCGCGCCCGGCACCCCGCACGCCCCCGGCACCGCCGAACTGCGCGGCACCGCGGTCGCCGTGGCCCGCGCCCGGGCGGCCGGCATCGACTTCGGCCCGTGCTCCGCCGCCGACGTGCCGCGGACGACGGCCGACGTGCGGTGCGGCACGGTGTCCGTCCCGCTGGACTACGCGCACCCCGGGGGCAAGCAGATCAAGCTGACCGTCAGCCGTGCCCCGGCCACCCAGAAGGACCCGCACAACAGCAAGCGGAAGGTCCCCCGGCAGGGCGCCCTGCTCTACAACCCGGGCGGCCCCGGCGCCTCCGGCATGTACTTCCCGCTGGTCGGCACGGTCCCGCAGTGGAAGGGGATCGCCGCCGCCTACGACCTGGTCGGCTACGCCCCGCGCGGGGTGGGCCGCTCGGCCGCGCTGTCCTGCCAGGACCCGAAACGTCTCTTCAAGGCGCCCACCACGTCACCCGCCCACCCGTCCGAGGCGTACAAGCGGCAGCGGATCACCCAGGCGAAGGCGTACGCGCGCGGCTGCGCCCAGCGCTCCGGCAGCGGGCTCAGGTTCTACAACTCCCTCAACAACGCCCGGGACCTGGACGTCCTGCGAGCCGCGCTGGACGAGGACCGGCTGACCTTCATGGGGGCGTCGTACGGCACCTACCTCGGCGCGCTGTACGCGGCGATGTTCCCCTCGCACGTGCGGCGCATGGTGCTGGACTCGGCGGTGAACCCGGACCCGCACACGGTCTGGTACCGCAGCAACCTGGACCAGTCGGCGGCGTTCGAGGAGCGCTGGGCCGACTTCCGTGACTGGATCGCCCGGCACGACGACGTGTACCGGCTCGGTGCCACCCCCGCGAAGGTGCAGCGCGCCTACGACACCGCGCGCGAGCGGCTGGCGGGGAAGGCGGCGGGCGGCAAGGTCGGTCCCGGCCAGCTGCAGAACGCGTTCCTGATGGCGGGCTACTACGACGACTTCTGGCCGAGCCGGGCCGCGGCCCTCTCGGCGTACCTGCACGGCGATCCCGCGCCGCTGGTCCGGCTGGCCGCGCCGAGCCCGGAGACGGCCACCGAGGCGGAGAACGGCAGAGCGGTGTACACGGCGGTGGAGTGCAATGACGCGCCCTGGCCGACGGACTGGAAGGTGTGGGACCGCGACAACACCCGGCTCGCCCGGGTGGCACCCTTCGAGACCTGGGACAACGCGTGGATGAACCTGCCGTGCGCCTACTGGCCGGCGCCCCGGCGGCAGCCACTGGACGTGCGGACCGGGCCCGGTGAGCTGCCGCCGGTGATGATCCTGGCGGCCGAGCGGGACGCCGCGGCGCCGTACCAGGGCGCCCTGGAGATGAACCGGCGGCTGGCCGGCTCGGTGCTGGTGACCGAGCGGGACGCGGGAACGCACGGCATCGGGGGCGGACCCAACCGGTGCGTCAACGGTCACCTGGACGCGTATCTGCTGGAGGGCCGCCTCCCGGCGCGGCACGCCTCGTGCGCGCCGCGCCCGGAACCGGTCGCCTCCGGCGGTCCGGCCGGCAAAGGGGTCCGGCGGGACGCGTTGAAGGGCAAGGGCGCCTGACGTCGGGCCGCCCACCGGGGCGCCGCGTGAGGTCCGTCGGCGGCTCCGGGTGTGCCGTGGCCTGTCGCGCGGTTCCCCGCGCCCCTTCGGGGGGCTACGCCAGGCCCGCCACCAGGTCGGCCACGGACTTGCGGCGGCCCGTGTAGAACGGGACCTCCTCGCGGACGTGCATCCGGGCCTCGGAGCCGCGCAGGTGCCGCATGAGGTCGACGATGCGGTACAGCTCGTCGGCCTCGAAGGCCAGCATCCACTCGTAGTCGCCCAGGGAGAACGAGGCGACCGTGTTGGCGCGCACGTCCGGGTAGCCGCGGGCCATCTTGCCGTGGTCGGCGAGCATGCGGCGGCGGTCCTCGTCGGGCAGCAGGTACCAGTCGTAGGAGCGCACGAAGGGGTAGACGCTCACGTAGTTCCGCGGCGTCTCGTCGGCGAGGAACGCCGGGATGTGCGAGCGGTTGAACTCGGCCGGGCGGTGCAGCGCCATGTTCGACCAGACGGGCGTGAGCGCGCGGCCCAGCTTCGTGCGGCGGAAGAGGTTGTACGCCTCCTGGAGCTGGTCGCTGGTCTCGGCGTGCCACCAGATCATGAGGTCGGCGTCGGCGCGCAGACCGGAGACGTCGTAGGTGCCGCGGACCGTCACGTCCTTGGCGGCGAGCTGGTCGAACAGCTCCTGGACCTCGTCGGCGTATCCCGCGCGGTCCTCCGGCAGCACGTCCTTCAGCCTGAAGACCGACCAGAGGGTGTAGCGGATGACCTCGTTGAGGTCCTTGGCCAGCTTGCCCTTGTTCGGGATCCTGCCGGACTCGGTGATGGGGGCGTCGTCACTCATGGTCCCTATTCTCCCGCCCCGCCGTGCAGGCTCTGCACCGGGTTGGCGGTCAGCTCCGCCACCCCCGTCAGGTCGCCGGCCAGCTGGTCCACCGCCGCGTACGCCCCGGCGATGCACGCCGGGATGCCGACGCCGTCGTACTGGGCGCCGCACACCGCGAGCCCCGGGAGCTTCGCCACCTGCTCGCGCACGCGGGCCACGCGCGCGTGGTGTCCGACGGGGTACTGGGGCAGACCGTCGGTCCAGCGGGTGACCCGGGTCTCCAGGGGCACGGCGTCCACACCGGCGGCCTCCCGCAGGTCGTGCCGGGACGCCTCCACCAGGTCGGCGTCGTCGCGGCCGAGCACCTCCGTCTCGCCGTGGCGGCCCACGGACGTGCGCAGCACGACCACGTCCGGGTCCTCCTCCGCGATCCAGCCCCACTTGCGGGAGGCGAAGGTGGACGCCTTGACGGTGCGGCCGTCGACGGGCGGCACGAGGAAGCCGCTGCCCTCGGGCAGGCCCAGTCCGGCGCTCCGGTAGGCGAGCGTGATCAGCGCCATCGAGGCGTACTCGACGGCGGCCAGCTCGGCGGCGGCCCCGGGGGACTCGGCCCGCAGCAGGGCGGCGGCGGCCGGGGCGGGTACGGCGACGATCACGGCGTCGGCGTGCAGCACGCGCTCACCGGCGGTGATCCGCCAGCCGCCGGCCGCCTCCCGGCGCAGTTCCCGGGCGGGCGTGCGGGTCAGGATCTCGCCGCCCCGCGCGCGCACGGACGCGGCGACCGCGAGCGGCAGCCGCCCGACCCCGCCGGCGATGCCCATGAAGACCGGCCCGGTCCGCCCGCCCGCCGCGGCCTGCGCCTGGATCTCCCGGACGCCCTCGGTGAGGGAGGTGTGGGCGCGGGCGGCCTGGAAGAGCTGCGGTACGGCCGAGCGCATCGAGATGCGGTAGGCGTCGCCCGCGTACACCCCGCCGAGCAGGGGTTCGACCAGCCGGTCGACGACCTCGCGGCCGAGCCGGGCCGCCACGTACTCCCCCACGGCGACGTCGTCGCCGATCTCGGTGCGGGGCAGGTCGGCGTCGCGCTCGATGCGGCTCAGACCCTCCTCGGAGAGGACGCCGGAGAGCGCGGCGGCGGTGCCGGGCACGCCCATCACATGGCCCTTGGGCATGGGGCGCAGGGCGCCCCGGGTCCAGATCGAGGCGGTGGCGGTGGCCGGCGGCTGGAGGTGCTCGCCCAGTCCCGCCTCGCGCGCGAGCGTCACGGCCTCGGGGCGGCGGGCGAGCATGGACTCGGCGCCCAGGTCGACGCGCACACCGGCGATCTCGCCGGGCAGCAGCTTGCCGCCGACCCGGTCGCCGGCCTCCAGTACGGTCACGCGCGCTCCGCGTCCCAGCAGCCGGTGCGCGGCGGCCAGCCCGGCGATACCGGCCCCGATGACGACGACGTGCCCCAAGCCCCTGTCCGTTGCGCTCATGTCCCCCACTCTCTCAGACCCCACCGGCACTCCCCCCGGGACCCGGTGTCCGGGCCGAGTCCGCATCGTGACCGCATCGGAACCGGCGGCGTCCAACGTTCCCGCCGGCCCCGGCGTCGAAGGACCGTCACCTGCCACGGCTCTCGGGGGTACCGCCCATGCGCACACCTCGCTCCACCCGCTGCACCCGCTGCACCCGGATCCTGTCCGGGGTCCTGCTCGCCGTCTCCCTGGCGCTCGCCGGGTGCAGCGCCGACGGCTCGGGCGGCGGTGACTCCAAGGCCGCCTCGGCCGTCGGCGGCGCGCGGGCCGGAGCCCCCGGCGGCACGGCGGGGGGCGGGAAGGCCACCCGGGCGACGCCGAAGCCGACCCCGGACGCCGTCATCCGCACCGCGTCCCTGACCGTGGAGGTCGAGGACGTGCCCAAGGCGCTCGGCACGGCCCGCACGACCGCCGAGCACGCGGGCGGCTTCGTCGGCAACGAGACCACGAACCGGGACGCCGACGGCCACGAGCAGACCCGCGTGGTGCTGCGCGTGCCCACCGAGCGGTACGACGAGGTCCTCACCGGCCTCCAGGGCACGGGCCGGCTGGTCGAGCGCACGGCCAGGGCGGTCGACGTCACCGACCAGGTCGTGGACGTGGACAGCCGCGTCACGTCGCAGCGGGCCAGCGTGGACCGGATCCGCGCGCTGATGGCGAAGGCGACCAGGCTGAGTGACGTCGTCTCGCTGGAGGGCGAGCTGAGCACCCGTCAGGCCGACCTGGAGTCGCTGCTGGCCCGGCAGGCGTCGCTGAAGGACCGCACGAGCCTGGCCACCATCACCCTGTCGCTGTCCGAGACCCCGGTCCGGCGGGCGGACGGCTCACCGGGTTTCACGGACGCGCTGGCGGGCGGCTGGCACGTGTTCGTCTCGACGCTGCGCCTCATCGCCCTGGCACTCGGCGCCGCCCTGCCGTTCGCGGCCCTCGCCGCCCTGCTGGCGCTGCTGTGGCGGCGGGTCGTGCGCCCCCGGCTGCCGCGCCGGGCCGGGTCGGCGTGGGCCGTGACCGCGCTCGGCCCGCTGCCGTCGGCCCGCCCGGCGCCGGACTCCGCCGCGGCGACCACGGCGACAGCGGCGACAGCGGCGACCAGGGAGACCGGCGGGACTGCGGAGACCGGGGAGAGCGGGGGAACGAGGAAGGGGGGCCGGGGCTGAACGGCCCGCGCGCCGTAGCGTGTTCCCATGAGCATGAGCACTGGACGCGGCGGCGGGGGCAGGGAACGACTGGTCGTGATCGGGGGCGACGCCGCGGGCATGTCCGCGGCGTCGCAGGCACGGCGGCTGAGGGGCTCCGGGGAACTGGAGATCGTGGCCTTCGAACGGGGGCACTTCAGCTCCTACTCGGCGTGCGGCATCCCGTACTGGGTGGGCGGCGAGGTCCCCGAACGGGACCAGCTCATCGCCCGTACGCCCGAGGAGCACCGCGCGCGCGACATCGACCTGCGGATGCGCACGGAGGTCACGGAGATCGACCCGGCCGGCCGGCGGGTACGCGCGCGTGACGTCGACTCCGGCGCCGAGTCCTGGACGTCGTACGACAAGCTCGTGATCGCCACCGGCGCCCGTCCCGTCCGCCCGGACCTGCCCGGCGCGGACGCCCCCGGCGTGCACGGTGTGCAGACGCTGGACGACGGCCAGGCCCTGCTGGAGACGCTGGCACGCACGCGTGGCCGCAGGGCGGTGGTGGTGGGCGCCGGTTACATCGGCGTCGAGATGGCCGAGGCGCTGATCAACCGGGGTTTCGAGGTGACGGTCGTCAATCGCGGCAAGGAGCCCATGTCGACGCTGGACCCGGACATGGGCCGGCTGGTGCACCGGGCCATGGAGGGCCTCGGCATCACGATGGTGAACGACACCGAGGTCACCAAGATCCTCACCGGTCAGGACGGCCGGGTCCGGGCGGTGGCCACGCAGGACGCCGAGTACCCCGCGGACGTGGTGATCCTGGGCATCGGCGTCCGCCCGGAGACCGCCCTCGCCCGGGCGGCCGGCCTCCCGCTGGGCGCCCACGGCGGTCTGCTCACCGACCTCGCGATGCGGGTGCGCGGGCACGAGGACATCTGGGCGGGCGGCGACTGCGTCGAGGTGCTGAACCTGGTCTCCGGACAGGAGCAGTACGTGCCGCTCGGCACCCACGCCAACAAGCACGGCCAGGTCATCGGCACCAACGCCGGCGGCGGATACGCCACCTTCCCCGGCGTCGTCGGCACGGCGGTGAGCAAGGTCTGCGACCTGGAGATCGCCCGCACCGGCCTGCGGGAGAAGGACGCGCGCCGGGTGGGCCTGCGGTTCGAGGCGGTCACCATCGAGTCGACGAGCCGCGCCGGCTACTACCCCGGTGCCGCCCCCATGACGGTCAAGATGCTCGCCGAGTACCGCACGGGCCGGCTGCTCGGCGTGCAGATCGTCGGCAGGGAGGGAGCGGGGAAGCGGGTCGACATCGCGGCGGTGGCACTGACCGCGCGGATGACGGTGGACCAGATGACGGCCCTCGACCTGGGCTATGCCCCGCCCTTCTCACCCGTGTGGGACCCGGTCCTGGTGGCGGCGCGGAAGGCGGCGGCGCGGGTACGGGGTGCCTAGGCCGTGCCGCTGATCCTCGGCAGGGCGGACACCGCCGCCGGCTGCTCCCCGGAGGGCTTGGCGTGCGTGGCGGACGGCCGGGTGGACCTCAGCCGGTAACTCACCGCCTCGTCCAGCGTCACGGGCCGCTGCATCTGGGAGGCCAGCCGCCCGGCCTCCTGGCCGAGCCGGGCGAGGTCCTCCCAGGGGAGCCGCACCACCAAGGACAGTTCGGCCTCGCCGTCGGGCAGAGCATGCATCGCCGGAACCTGCGCAGCGTTCGTCATCGCCTGATCCTCACGTCGGTTGAGAAGAGATACGCAACGTCCCCCGGCGCCGTTCACCGATTCGGCCGCCCGATCGCGGGCACAACTCCTGTGTGGTCATCCCCGTCCATGACGTGAACCCGGTGCGCCGCACGCCCTGGGTGACGTACGCGCTCATCGCCGCCAACGTGCTGGTGTTCATCACCACGCCCGGCATAGCCGGTTCCGTGGCCGGCAGCGGTGATCTGGCACAGCTGTGCCACCTGCACGCCTTCATGGACCACTACGCGGCGGTACCGCGCGAGCTGATCCACGACCAGCTCCCCGGGGTCGTCCCGACCGGAGCGGTCGGCCTGGGTCCGCACGGCCCGGGCTGCGTCGTGGGGCCGCCGGCCTACGACAAGTCGCCGGTGCTGTCGGTCTTCACGGCGATGTTCCTGCACGGCGGCTGGCTGCACCTGCTGGGCAACATGCTCTTCCTGCTGATCTTCGGCAACAACGTCGAGGACCGGATGGGCCACATCCGCTACTTCCTCTTCTACGTCGCCTGCGGCTACGCGGCCGGCTACGGCTTCGCGCTGCTGAACGCCGACTCCACCGACCCGCTGATCGGCGCCTCGGGGGCGATCGCCGGGGTCCTCGGCGCCTATCTGGTGCTGTACCCGAAGGCCAGGGTGTGGGTTCTGGTGCCGTTCCTGGTCTTCCTGCCGCTGCGGCTGCCCGCCTGGCTGGTGCTGGGCTTCTGGTTCGGGCTCCAGGCGGTGTACTCGTCCGGGCACGGGGTGTCCGGCGCCGGCACGGTGGCGTACGCGGCGCACGTGGTCGGCTTCGTGGCGGGCATGCTGCTGGCCTGGCCGCTCAAGCCCGGCACGCCTCCCCCGCCGGAGCCGCCCGGCCTGCTGTTCGGCAGGCGGGCACGGCCCCACTACTCCTGGTGAGTCAGCGCGCGGTGGCGGTGTGGACGTACTCCACGAGCCGGGTCAGCGCGTCCGGGTCGGTGTTCGGCATGACGCCGTGGCCGAGGTTGAAGACGTGCCCCTCCAGGCCGGCGGCGGCGTCGAGCACCTCGCGCGCCTTGGTCTCGACGGTGTCCTTGTCGGTGAACAGGACGGTCGGGTCCAGGTTGCCCTGGAGCGCCTTGCCGGGGCCGACGCGGCGCCGGGCCTCGTCCAGCGGGACGCGCCAGTCGACGCCGACGACGTCCGCGCCCGCCTCGCCCATGAGCTTCAGCAGCTCGCCGGTGCCGACGCCGAAGTGGATGCGGGGCACGCCGTAGCCGGCGACGGCCTCGAAGACCTTCGCGGAGGCGGGCATGACCGAGTGCCGGTAGTCGGCCGGGGCGAGCGCGCCGGCCCAGGAGTCGAACAGCTGGACCGCGCTCGCGCCGGCCTCGATCTGCACCTTCAGGAAGGCGGCGGTGATGTCGGCGAGGCGGTCCAGCAGGTCGGCCCACAGCTCGGGGTCGCCGTACATCATCGCCTTGGCGTTCTCGTACGTGCGGGACGGACCGCCCTCGACCAGGTAGCTCGCGAGGGTGAACGGCGCGCCCGCGAAACCGATCAGCGGGGTGGCGCCCAGCTCGCGGGTGAGCAGGCCGATGGCCTCGGTGACGTAGGAGACGTCCTCGGGGCTGAGGTCGCGCAGCCGGGCCAGGTCGGCACGGGTGCGGACGGGCTCCGCGACGACCGGGCCGACGCCGGGCTTGATGTCCAGGTCGACGCCGATGGCCTTGAGCGGGACGACGATGTCGCTGAAGTAGATCGCCGCGTCCACGTCGTGCCGGCGCACCGGCTGCAGGGTGATCTCGGTGACCAGTTCGGGCCGCATGCAGGACTCGAGCATGGGGATGCCCTCGCGCACCTTGCGGTACTCGGGCAGGGAGCGGCCGGCCTGGCGCATGAACCACACGGGCGTGTGCGGCACCGGTTCACGCCTGCACGCCTTGAGGAAGGCGCTGTCGTACGTCGCTGTCGGCTGCGTGGTGTCTTTGGCGGTCACGAGCCAAGTTTCGCATGCCACCGGATCCCCACTCGCCCCGCACGGACCCCGCCCGACGGGACCCGCCTGCCCCCACCACGACCGCCCCACGACCGCCCCGGCGCGGGGACGCCGCCCGGCCACGGCATCGAGCCCGGCGGTACGGCAGGCCGCCCGCCGCACGTGTCAGGCGCCTGCGGTGTGTAGCGGGTGTCTTGCCCTGCACGAGGGCCCGGTTCCCCTTACTCTTCCCCGCATGGCTGCGGCTCACGGACGAATGTCGGACAGCGCTGATGGAATGGGCGACGTGAAGGACACCGAAGATGCTGACCGGCGCTCCAGTACGCCGGGGCCGCCGGCCTTTCTGGCCGCGGTGGAAGCCCTGCGCGGCAGCCGGCTGAGGCCTCAGGTCGAGGTGGAGCCGACGCCGGCCCCGCAGCGGCTCGCCCCGTACGCGTACGCGCTGGAGGCGGTGGTGGTCGACGGGGAGCAGGAGCTGGCCGACGGCCGGCTGGTGCTGCTGCACGACCCGGCCGGGCACGAGGCGTGGCGGGGCACGTTCCGGCTCGTGACGCTGGTGCGGGCGGAGCTGGAGGCGGAGATGGCGGCCGATCCGCTGCTGCCCGAGGTGTGCTGGTCGTGGCTGACCGGGGCACTGCAGGCGCGGGGGCTCGGCTACGGCGAGCCGAGCGGCACGATCACGCGGGCCGGCTCGCACTACTTCGGCGGGCTGGCGGAGCGTCCGCCCGCCTCGCAGATCGAGATCCGGGCGTCGTGGACACCCCGCGAGGGCCTCGGCGGGGTGCCGGACACCGCCGCCCACCTGCTCTCCTGGTGCGATCTGCTGGCACAGGTCGCGGGCCTGCCGCCGGCCGGACCGGGGGACGCGTCGGTGGTGACCCTGCCGCAGCGCAGGGGCCCGCAGTCCCGCTGAGACCCGCTGAGACCCGCTGAGCGATCACCCCGAAACGCCCTGTTGACCATCTCTTTGTCGATACGACCACTTTCCGCACTCGAATCGCACTCGCTCGAACCGACTCGATCTTCGGATGATCGATCGCGTGTCCGAATTGCACAGATTGTTACTCACTAGATCGTGATCATTCTCTAAAGGCGGACGAGTTTGCTGCCGAAGACGACTGTGACCTTGAAAGCACGGTTCGTCCCGGCTTCCTCCCCAAAGCCGGCCCCGTCCCCCACCCAGGAGGCCTGGTGTCCGTTCTCCTTGAGCAACCCGCAAGCCTGGTCGCCTACCGCCCGAACAAGCCGACCGCCATGGTGGTCGTGGCCGACCCGCGCGTCCGCTCCACCGTCACCCGCCATCTGTGGGCGCTCGGCGTGCGCGATGTCATCGAAGCCTCGTCCATCGCGGAGGCTCGTCCCCGCATCGGCAACCCGCGCGACATCTGCGTCGCCGACGTCCACCTCCCCGACGGCTCCGGCCTCACCCTCCTGTCCGAGACCCGCGCCGCGGGCTGGCCCAACGGACTCGCGCTGTCCGCCGCCGACGACATCGGCGCGGTCCGCAACGCGCTGGCCGGCGGCGTCAAGGGCTACGTCGTCACCGGCACCCGCACCAACATCGGCCTCCCCAGCCGGCCGGGCGCCACCCCCCTCGGCGCCGCCGCCCGCATGCACCGCCGCCCCCCGGGTGCCCCGAGCCACCCGGGCGGCTACCGGGAACTGTCCGGACGCGAGGTCGAGGTGCTGCGGCTGGTCGCGGAGGGCCAGTCGAACAAGGCGATCGGCGTCTCCATGGGACTGTCCGCCCTCACCGTGAAGAGCCACCTCGCCCGCATCGCCCGCAAGCTGGGCACGGGTGACCGGGCCGGCATGGTGGCCGTGGCCCTGCGCACCGGGATCATCCACTGAGCCCAGCGGATACCCCCTTCGGCGGAATCCGGCCTTCACGCCCGTGCACCAGCCACGCCCCGAGCTGACTGGTTTACGCCCCTCCCGTGCCCGTCGGCGGAACGTTCCGTCGACGGGCGCCGTCCGTACACGGATACCCTTGACAGGTGACCGACGCCCAAGACACCGCAGCAGACAGTTCCCTGCGCACCACCGGAGGCACTCCTCCGGACGACGCCGGATCTTCTGTGACGGGGGCGCCGACTCCGTTGCTCGAACCCCGCGAGGGCATTCCGCCCGTCGTCGCCGACGAGGCGGCCCTCGCCCAGGTGATCGCCGCCTTCGCCGCCGGCTCCGGCCCGGTCGCCGTGGACGCCGAGCGCGCCTCCGGCTACCGCTACGGCCAGCGCGCCTATCTGGTGCAGCTGCGCCGTGAAGGCGCCGGCACCGCGCTGATCGACCCCGTCGCCTGCCCCGACCTGTCCGGGCTCGGCGAGGCCCTGTCCGGCGTCGAGTGGGTGCTGCACGCGGCCACCCAGGACCTGCCCTGCCTGCGCGAAATAGGCATGCTCCCCAGCCGCCTGTTCGACACCGAGCTGGCCGGCCGGCTCGCCGGCTTCCCCCGGGTCGGCCTCGGCGCCATGGTGGAGGGCGTCCTCGGCTACGTCCTGGAGAAGGGCCACTCCGCCGTCGACTGGTCGACCCGCCCGCTGCCCGAGCCCTGGCTGCGGTACGCCGCGCTCGACGTCGAGCTGCTCGTGGACCTGCGGGACGCCCTGGAGAAGGAGCTGGACCGGCAGGGCAAGCTGGAGTGGGCACTGCAGGAGTTCGACGCGATCGCGACGGCACCGCCGGCCGAGCCGCGCAAGGACCCCTGGCGCCGTACGTCCGGGATGCACAAGGTGCGCCGGCGCCGGCAGCTCGCCGTCGTACGGGAGCTGTGGGAGACCCGGGACCGTATCGCCCAGCGCCGGGACGTGTCGCCGGGCAAGGTGCTGAGCGACGCGGCCATCGTGGAGGCCGCGCTCGCCCTGCCCGGCAACGTGCACGCCCTCGCCGCGCTGAACGGTTTCGGGCACCGGGTGGGGCGCCGGCAGCTGGAGCAGTGGCAGGCGGCGGTGGACCGGGCCAGGTCCCTGCCGGAGTCCGGGCTGCCGCAGCCGGGACAGCCCGTGACCGGGCCGCCTCCGCCGCGGGCCTGGGCCGACAAGGACCCCGCCGCCGCGGCCCGGCTGTCCGCGGCCCGCGCGGCGGTGTCGGCTCTCGCCGAGCGGCTCGCCATGCCCCAGGAGAACGTGATCTCCCCGGACACGGTCCGGCGGATCTGCTGGGAGCCGCCGAAGACCGCCGACGCCGGTTCCGTGAGCGGCGCGCTGGCCGGGTACGGCGCGCGTCCGTGGCAGATCGAACTGGTGACGCCGGTGCTGGTCGACGCCCTGAGGGTCAAGGGGGAGCAGGGCGGGGCCTGACCCGCCCGGCGATGGCCGGCGTGCGCCGCCTGCGGGCGCTCAGCGGACGCCGGACGTCGAGATCACGCCAAGATCCCGGTACGGCACGGCCAAGATCCCGGTACCGCACGAAAGACGGGGTGCGTGTGGCGGGCGGGGGTCTCGGCCGGCCTCCGGTGTGACGTTCACCGCTCCAGGCGGCGGGGCTGTGCAGTTACGTTACTCATAAGTAGCATGGGTCCTGAGCGCGCGCTCAGCGCATCGCAGCAGTGCCACCCCGCACCCTGGAGGAGAGCCATCGTGCCTCGTACCGTCAGGGACGTCGTCTTCGTCGACGGCGTCCGCACCCCGTTCGGCAAGGCGGGCCCGAAGGGCATCTACCACGAGACCCGCGCCGACGACCTCGTCGTGAAGGCGATCCGGGAGCTGCTGCGCCGCAACCCCGGTCTGGACCCGAAGAAGATCGACGAGGTCGCCATCGCCGCGACCACGCAGATCGGTGACCAGGGCCTGACCCTCGGCCGCACGGCCGGCATCCTCGCCGGGCTGCCGCAGTCCGTCCCGGGCTACTCCATCGACCGCATGTGCGCCGGCGCCCTGACCGCCGTGACGACCACCGCCGGCTCGATCGCCTTCGGCGCCTACGACGCCGTCATCGCCGGTGGTGTCGAGCACATGGGCCGCCACCCGATGGGCGAGGGCGTGGACCCGAACCCCCGGTTCGTCTCCGAGAAGCTGGTCGACGAGTCCGCCCTGTTCATGGGCATGACCGCGGAGAACCTGCACGACCGCTACCCGCAGATCACCAAGCTGCGCGCGGACGAGTACGCGGTGCGCTCGCAGGAGAAGGCCGCCAAGGCGTACGCCAACGGCAAGATCCAGCAGGACCTGGTGCCGATCTCGGTGCGCCGCACGAACGCCGAGGCCGGCGAGACCGGCTGGGGCCTGGTCACGGCCGACGAGCCGATGCGCCCGGGCACCACCCTGGAGAACCTGGCCGGTCTGAAGACCCCGTTCCGCGTGCACGGCCGGGTCACCGCCGGCAACGCGGCCGGTCTGAACGACGGCGCCACCGCGTCGATCATCGCGAGCGAGGACTTCGCCCGCGAGAACAACCTGCCGGTCAGGATGCGCCTGGTGTCGTACGCCTTCGCGGGCGTCGAGCCGGAGGTGATGGGCTACGGCCCGATCCCGGCCACGGAGAAGGCCCTCGCCCAGGCGGGCCTCGGCATCTCCGACATCGGTCTCTTCGAGATCAACGAGGCCTTCGCCGTCCAGGTCCTCGCCTTCCTCGAGCACTACGGCATCGCGGACGACGACGAGCGCGTCAACCAGTACGGCGGCGCCATCGCCTACGGTCACCCGCTCGCCTCCTCCGGCGTCCGTCTGATGACGCAGCTGGCCCGCCAGTTCGAGGAGCAGCCGCACGTCCGCTACGGCCTGACCACCATGTGCGTCGGCTTCGGCATGGGCGCGACGGTCATCTGGGAGAACCCGCACTTCGAGGGGGACAAGTGAGCACCACCGCCGAGCTTCTGAAGCAGGCTTCCGAGCTGTTCCCCGACGAGGTCGTCACCAGTGCGCACGTACGCCACTTCGACCTGCCGTCCGGTGCCGGCCGCTTCGCCCTGATCACGCTGGACAACGGCCTGGACCACACCAAGCCGACCACCTTCGGCCCGGCCTCGCTGGCGAACCTGAACACCGCCGTCGACCAGGTCGAGAAGGAGGCCGCCGACGGCGAGATCGTCGGCGTCGGCATCACCGGCAAGCCGTTCATCTTCGCGGTAGGCGCCGACCTCAAGGGCGTCGAGCTGCTGAAGGAGCACGAGCACGCGCTCGCCATCGGCAAGGGCGGCCACGAGGTCTTCAAGCGCCTCGGGGGCCTCGCGGTCCCGACCTTCGCGTACTACAACGGCGCGGCGATGGGCGGCGGCGTCGAGGTCGGCCTGCACTGCACCTACCGGACCGTCTCCAAGGCGATCCCGGCGTTCTCGCTGCCCGAGGTCTTCCTCGGTCTGGTCCCCGGCTGGGGCGGCTGCACCCTGCTGCCGAACCTGATCGGCGCCGAGAAGGCCGTCTCGGTCATCATCGAGAACTCCCTGAACCAGAACAGGCAGCTCAAGGGCAAGCAGGTCTTCGAGCTCGGCATCGCCGACGCGATCTTCGAGGGCGCCGACTTCCTGGAGCAGTCGCTGATCTGGACCGCCCAGGTGCTCAAGGGCGAGGTCAAGGTCGAGCGTCCGGTGATCGACCGCGGCGAGGCCTGGGACCAGGCCGTCGCCAAGGGCCGCTTCATCGCGGACTCCAAGGTGCACGGCGCCGCCCCGGCCGCCTACCGCGCGCTGGACATCATCGCCGCCGCCAAGAACGCCGACCTCCAGCAGGGCTACGACGCCGAGGACCAGGCCCTCGCCGACCTGATCATGGGCGGCGAACTGCGCTCCGGCATCTACGCGTTCAACCTGGTGCAGAAGCGCGGCAAGCGTCCCGCCGGCGCCCCGGACAAGAACCTGGCCCGCCCGGTCACCAAGGTCGGCGTCGTCGGCGCCGGTCTGATGGCCTCTCAGCTCGCGCTGCTGTTCCTGCGCCGCCTCGAAGTGCCCGTCGTGCTGACGGACATCGACCAGGAGCGCGTCGACAAGGGTGTGGGCTACGTCCACGCCGAGATCGACAAGCTGCTCGGCAAGGGCCGCGTCAACCAGGACAAGGCCAACCGCCTCAAGGCGCTGGTGACCGGTGTCCTGGACAAGGCGGAGGGCTTCTCGGACGCGGACTTCGTCATCGAGGCCGTGTTCGAGGAGATCGGTGTCAAGCAGCAGGTGTTCGCGGAGGTCGAGGCGGTCGCCCCGGCACACGCGATCCTCGCCACCAACACCTCCTCCCTGTCGGTGTCGGAGATGGCGTCGAAGCTGAAGCACCCCGAGCGGGTCGTCGGCTTCCACTTCTTCAACCCGGTGGCCGTCCTGCCGCTGCTGGAGATCGTCCGCGGCGAGAAGACCGACGACGCGTCCCTCGCGACCGCGTTCGCCGTCGCCAAGAAGCTGAAGAAGACCGCGGTCCTCACCAAGGACGCCCCGGCGTTCGTCGTGAACCGCATCCTGACCCGCTTCATGGGCGAGATCCAGAACGTCATCGACGAGGGCACCCCGGTCGAGGTCGCCGAGAAGGCGATCGAGCCGCTCGGCCTGCCGATGTCCCCGCTGGTCCTCCTGGAACTGGTGGGTCCGGCGATCGGCCTGCACGTCTCGGAGACCCTCAACCGGGCCTTCCCGGACCGCTTCACGGTCTCCCCGAACCTCAAGGCGGTCGTCGAGGCGGGCAAGCGCGGCTTCTACGTCTACGACAGCGGCAAGCCGGAGCTGGACCCCGAGGTCGCCGCGCTGCTCAAGCAGGGCGACACCGTGCTCACCGAGGAGCAGGTGCGGGCGCGGGTGCTGGACGCGGTGGCGCAGGAGATCGGGCTCATGCTCGACGAGGGCGTCGTCGCCGAGGCCCAGGACATCGACCTGTGCCTCATCACGGGTGCCGGCTGGCCCTTCCACCTGGGCGGCATCACGCCGTACCTGGACCGCGAGGGCGTCTCGGAGCGCGTGAACGGCAAGAAGTTCCTGGCCCCGGGCGTGGCGAGCGTCCCGGCGTAAGGCACCGCGCAGGCCGTACGATGCCCGGCACACCCCAGGGTGTGCCGGGCATCGGCGTAGCCGTCCGGGGCGCCGGGCAGGGCGGCCGGGGCACGGGGTGCGGTCACCGCTGTCGCGCCGGCGGCCCGGTGCGTGCGGCCCGCCCCCGGTTCACAGCTCCCGCCACGCCTCCAGCGCCAGCCCCTGCTCGTCCTTGCGCCGGGTCAGGTGGAGCCGCCCGGTCGACGGGGACAACGTCGCCGCCACCACCCGGCCCGTCTCGTCCTTCGCCAGGGACACCAGCGCGTCCAGCGGCAGTTCGGGGCCCGACTCGGTCCACCAGGCCCCCGCCGACTCCTGCTCGGTCGGATAGGCGGCGAACGCGACCCGGCGGCTCGCCGTCCGCTGGACCAGCAGCGTGCAGTCGTACCCGTCCAGTTCGCAGCGGATCGCCGACACCGGGCCGGGGCCCGCGGCGGGCAGCAGGGTGACCGGCTTGCCGCCCGGGCGCCAGGCGCACAGGCCGCCGGAGGTGTCGGTGTAGAAGACGGTCGTGCCGTCCGCCGAGGTGGCCAGGGCGCGCAGGGTGCCGGGGCGGACCGGGGCCTGCAGGGCCTCCTGGAGCACGGGCTGGGCGCCCGCCTCCTCCTGACGCCAGTACAGCAGGCCCTGCGGGACGGCCGCGTACAGCTCGACCCTGCCGGACTCCCCGGTGACCGCGGCCAGTCCGTCCCGCACCTCGCGGCCCTTCAGGTCCCGCCAGGGGTCCCAGCCGCCCTTCTCCTTCTGCATGATCATGCTCACCCCGCCGCCCCTGTTCGGGACGAAGACGTGGGCGCGGCCCAGTGCGTCCACCGCGACGGCGGGCGTGCCGGTGCGGTCGCCCTTCTTGTTCGGGTGGCCGACCGGGTGCCAGTCCAGGGCGGCCAGGTGCGGGCGGAAGTGCGTGGTGTGCACCAGCCCGGCCTCGCCCTTGAGGGTGGGCCGCCAGGAGACCAGGTGGGTGTAGCCGTCGGCGCCCTGGCCGGCCGCCAGGACGGGGTGCAGTCTCTGTTCGCCGCCCACCCTGCGCGGGGCGGACCAGGGCCCGTGGGGGCCGCGCTCGGCCCGGCACAGGACGGCGTCGCCCGACAGCTGGTAGACACTGAGCCGGCCGTCGCGGCCGCGGAGGAGCCAGTCGCCGTTCACCGGTTCACTTTAAGCCGCTGGGCACCGGCCGCGGGGCCCGCCCCCCGGTCCCCGGCCATGGGACCCTGGGCGCATGAGCGACCCCGTACCCGCAGCGCCCTCCCCCGCCCCGCCGCTCGTCGTCGTGGACGGCGCGAACGTCGTCGGCTCACGGCCCGACGGCTGGTGGCGGGACCGCAGGGCGGCGGCCGAGCGGCTGCGGGACCGGCTGGCGAGCGAGGGCCTGCCGGGGCACGCGGGCCCGGTGGAGATCGTGCTCGTGGTCGAGGGCGCGGCCCGTGATGTGACGTCGGTGCCGGGCGTGCGGGTGGAGCCGGCGCCGGGCAGCGGGGACGACCGGATCGTGGAGCTGGTCGCCGAGAACGCCGGCCGGGACCGCCTGGTGGTGACCGCCGACCGCGAGCTGCGGCGCCGGGTCACGGAGCTGGGCGCGGAGGTGGCCGGGCCGCGCGCGGTCTGGGGCTGAGCCGCGGCCGTCACCACCCCGGCACCCGGGCGTACAGCACCGCGCCGTCCACCCGGCCCACCTCCTCGTAGCCCGCCGTGAGCAGGCGGCGCAGCGTCGGGAGGCGGTCGGGGGCGTACGGCTCGCCCCGGGAGTCGTCGACGACCAGGGCGGGGGCGTGCGCGGTCATCTCCCGGCGGAAGACCGGCCAGGCGCCCGCCACGGCGTACTTCTCGCCGACCTGGGGGCCGTCCCGGCCGCCGCTGTAGTTGGTGAGCAGGCCCGCGGTGAGGTAGCGGGTGGCGGGGGTGCGGCCGGCCAGCCAGTAGGTCTCCGGGTGTATGCCCCACACGAGGACCCGGTCGGCGGGTGCCGTGCGCTGTGTGAGGGCAGCCGCCACCCGCTCGGTGTGCGCGAGTTCGGGGCGCGGGGCGAGCAGGCCCCAGCCGACGAAGAGGGCGCAGGAGCAGGCCGAGGTGAGGACGGCGGCCGTGTGCCGCTCGCCGGGCAGGACGTGCAGCGCGGCGGTGGCCAGCAGGGCGAGCGGCGGGGTGAGTTGCAGGTAGTAGTGGCCGAAGAAGTGGCAGCCGAGCATCACGGCGGCGGCCGAGGAGGCCAGCCACAGCCACAGCTCGGGCACTGTGGTGCGAGCGCCGCGCAGGGCCCGTACGACCGGCGGGAGCAGTCCCGCGGAGGCCGCCGCGAGGATCGCCGCGTTGGTCAGCGCCCGGGCCAGGACGTGGAGTTCGGAGCCGGTGACGGAGGCGTACGCGGCGGAGCCGGTCACCGTCCAGAACAGGAAGCCGGCCGGATCCGTCGCCAGGGCCACCCCGAGCACGGGGAGGGCGAATCCGGCCGCGAGCCGCGGCAGGCCGGCGCGGAGGCCGCCGCCCTGCCGGTGCAGCAGCCAGGCGACCGGCAGCAGCACCGCTCCCCCGGTCTGCTTGGTCAGGAAGGCGGCGGCGACAGCGGCCCCGGCCACGCCCCAGCGAGCGCGGTCCGCGCACCACAGGGCGGCGGCCGTGCCGGGCAGCATGAACACCTCGAAGGTGGCGGCCTGCGCGTCCTCGGGGTTGAGCCCGACCGAGATGAGCAGATAGAGCACCCCGGCGGTGCGGCCGGCCCGGTCCCCCCAGCGGCGGCGGGCCAGGGAGGCCAGCAGGGCGGCGGTGAGCAGCTGGGCGAGGACGGCGAGCACCCGCAGTGGAGTCAGGGAGCCGGAGCCGAAGAGTGCGAAGGCGGACTGGTACAGCCAGGGCAGCAGCGGCGGCTTGCGGTCCACCACCGTCTCGTAGAGCCGGCCGCCCTGGGCGAGCAGCCGGGCCTGTACGGCGAGGAAGCCCTCGTCCGGGTTCCACAGCGGCTGGACGAAGGAGGGGATCCGGGTGACGCAGGCCAGGGCGGCGAGGAGGGGGGCGAGCCGCGTCCAGTACGCCGTCCGGGTGACCGCGGTCCGTGCGGGGGCGAGCGGGGCGGCGAGCATGCCAGCACGCTATCCGGCCCGCCGTCTCCAGCCGAAGCAGGACATACCGGGCCGGTGGGGCAGCCTGTAGGCCCTAGTCGGCGGTTCCGTGCGGCGACTGCGCGGCGTTGCCGGCCGCGGCCGCCTCGCGCTCGCGCAGGCCCAGACGGCTGTGCGAGCGGCCGTAGAAGAAGTAGACGACGAAGCCGATGACCATCCAGATGGCGAACCGGATCCAGGTCTCGGCGGGCAGGTTGAGCATCAGCCACAGGGAGGCGCACACGGACAGGATCGGGACGACCGGCACCCACGGGGTGCGGAAGGCGCGGTGCAGGTCCGGGCGGGTGCGGCGCAGGATGATGACGCTGAGGGCGACGACGATGAACGCGAACAGCGTGCCGATGTTCACCAGTTCGGCCAGTTCGCTCAGGCTGGTGAAGCCGGCCACGATCGCGATGATCACGCCGAGCAGGATGGTGGACCGGTACGGGGTGCGGAACCGCGGGTGGGTGTGCGAGAAGAAGCGGGGCAGCAGCCCGTCGCGGCTCATGGCGAAGAAGACCCGGGACTGGCCGAGCAGCAGGATCATGCACACGGTGGTGAGTCCGACGGCGGCGCCGAAGCTGATCAGGCCCGCGTACCAGGGATGGCCCGTGGATTTGAACGCGTCGGCGAGCGGGGCCTTGATGGACAGCGCGCTGTACTTCTGCATGCCGGTCACGACGATCGACACGGCGACGTACAGGGTGGTGCAGATGATCAGGGAGCCGAGGATGCCGCGCGGGACGTCGCGCTGCGGGTGACGGGTCTCCTCGGCGGCGGTGGCGACGACGTCGAAGCCGATGAACGCGAAGAACACCACGGAGGCCGCGGTGAAGATGCCCATGACGCCGAAGTCGGAGGGCGCCCAGCCGAACATCAGCTGGATCAGGGGGGCCTTGAGGTTCCCGGCGGACGCCGCGGACTGGGCCTTCGGGATGAAGGGGTGGTAGTTCCCGCCCTTGACGAAGAAGGCCCCCGCGATGATCACGACGAGGACCACGGCCACCTTGATCGCGACGACCACGGAGGTGACCCGCGCGGACAGCTTCATGCCGACGACGAGGATGGCGGTGAGCACCAGGACGAGGGCCGCGGCGAGGATGTCGAAGCCGAAGCCCGTGGCGCCGTCCCGGCCGGAGAGCGCCGCGGGCAGGTCCCAGCCCGCGTTGTCGAGCAGCGAGTGGATGTAGCCGGACCAGCCGACCGCGACCACCGCCGTGCCGAGCGCCAGTTCGAGGACCAGGTCCCAGCCGATGATCCAGGCGGGGAGTTCGCCGAGCGAGGCGTAGGAGAAGGTGTACGCGGAGCCCGCGACGGGGACCGAGGAGGCGAACTCGGCGTAGCACAGGGCGGCGAGCGCGCAGACGACACCGGCCACCACGAAGGACAGGGAGACGGCGGGGCCGGCGGTGTTCTTGGCCGCCGTGCCGGTGAGGACGAAGATGCCGGTGCCGATGATGACACCGACGCCGAAGACGGTCAGGTCGAGGGCGGTCAGCGACTTCTTGAGCGCATGCTCGGGTTCCTCGGTGTCCTGGATGGACTGCTCGACGTTCTTCGTCCGGAAGAGCGCGTTGCTCACTGCCTGCCTCCCACGCTTGTCGTCCTCGACATGATCGAGAGGGTCGGGGAGGGTATTCCCCGGCACAGGCAGGTTGACGCAGACGGGCCGGTTCCGCCACCTGGAGACGGGGCGGAACCGGCCCGCGGGGGCGGTTTCCGGTCGCGTGCTAGTCGCGGGCGGGCTCCACGGAGTCCACGGTGCCGGCCGTGCCGCCGTAGCGGCCGTCGAGCCGGGCGACGAGCCCGGTGACCTGGCGCGCGATGTCGGGTGCGGTCAGGCCGATCTCGGTGAGGACCTCGGCGCGGGAGGCGTGGTCGAGGAAGCGGGGCGGGATGCCGAAGTCGCGCAGCGGTACGTCCACACCCGCGTCCCGCAGGGCCTGGGCGATCGCGGAGCCGACGCCGCCGGCCCGGCTGTTGTCCTCGACGGTGACGACGACCCGGTGCCGGTCGGCCAGCGGAGCCATGGCCTCGTCGACGGGCTTGACCCAGCGCGGGTCGACGACGGTGGTGGAGATCCCCTGCCTGTCCAGCAGTCCTGCGATCTCCAGGCACATCGGGGCGAGGGCGCCCACGGAGACCAGCAGCACGTCCGGGAGGTCGGTGCCGGGCTCGCGCAGCACGTCCATGCCGCCGACGCGGCCCACGGCGGGTACGGCGGGGCCGACGGCACCCTTGGAGAAGCGCACCACGGTGGGCGCGTCCTCGACGGCGACGGCCTCGCGCAGCTGCGCCCGCACCTGGTCGGCGTCGCGCGGGGCGGCGAGCCGGAGCCCGGGCACGACCTGGAGGATCGACATGTCCCACATGCCGTTGTGCGAGGCGCCGTCGGTGCCGGTGACGCCGGCCCGGTCGAGCACGAAGGTCACACCGCACCTGTGCAGGGCCACGTCCATGAGGACCTGGTCGAAGGCGCGGTTGAGGAAGGTGGCGTAGACGGCGAAGACCGGGTGCAGCCCGCCGTAGGCGAGGCCCGCCGCGGAGACGGCGGCGTGCTGCTCGGCGATGCCGACGTCGAAGACGCGTTCGGGGAAGCGCTTGGCGAACCTGTCCAGGCCGACCGGCTGGAGCATGGCGGCGGTGATTGCGACGATGTCCTCGCGCTCCTCGCCCAGCCTGACCATTTCCTCACCGAACACGGAGGTCCAGTCGGCGCCGGAGGAGGCGATCGGCAGCCCGGTGTCCGGGTGGATCTTGCCGACGGCGTGGAAGCGGTCGGCCTCGTCCTGGAGGGCGGGCTGGTAGCCGCGGCCCTTCTCGGTCAGGCAGTGCACGATGACCGGCCCGCCGAACCGCTTGGCCCGGGCCAGCGCCGACTCCAGCGCCTCGATGTCGTGACCGTCGATCGGGCCGACGTACTTCAGGCCCAGGTCCTCGAACATGCCCTGCGGGGCGATGAAGTCCTTCAGGCCCTTCTTGGCGCCGTGCAGGGTCTCGTACAGCGGCCTGCCGACGACCGGGGTGCGGTCGAGGATGTCCTTCGTCCGGGCCAGGAAGCGCTCGTAGCCGTCGGTCGTGCGCAGGGTCGCGAGGTGGTTGGCGAGGCCGCCGATGGTCGGGGCGTAGGAGCGCTCGTTGTCGTTGACGACGATGACGAGCGGGCGGTCCTTGGCCTCGGCGATGTTGTTCAGCGCCTCCCAGGCCATACCGCCGGTCAGGGCCCCGTCACCGATCACGGCGACGACACGGCTGTCGCGCTCGCGCAGCTGGTTGGCCTTGGCGATGCCGTCGGCCCAGCCGAGCACGGTCGAGGCGTGGCTGTTCTCGATCACGTCGTGCTCGGACTCGCTCTGCGCGGGGTAGCCCGACAGGCCGCCCTTCATCTTCAGCTTGGAGAAGTCCTGCCGGCCGGTGAGCAGCTTGTGCACGTAGGACTGGTGGCCGGTGTCCCACAGCACCTTGTCCTGCGGCGAGTGGAAGACCCGGTGCAGGGCGATGGTCAGCTCCACCACACCGAGGTTCGGGCCGAGGTGGCCGCCGGTCTTGGAGACCGCGTCGACGAGGAAGGTCCGGATCTCCCCGGCAAGCTGGTCCAGCTCCTCCAGGCTGAGCCGGTCCAGATCGCGCGGTCCCGTGATACGGGTCAGCAGCGGCACCCGTGCCTCCTTGCAGTAGAGCTGATCGAGCTGTTGCCGGGCTTGTCGAGTCTAATGTTCCGGTCCGGCTCGCGGTGTCCGGGTGTAAGACACGGAAGTGCCCGGCGCCACCAGGGCGCCGGGCACAGGGGTTTTGCGGGTGTTACGCGCGCCCGGCCGACTTCTGGGTCTTGCGGGTCACCGCGTCGATGACGACGGTGGCCAGCAGCACGCCACCGGTGATCATGTACTGGACCGGGGAGGCGATGCCCTGCAGGGCGAGGCCGTACTGGATCGAGACGATCACCAGCACGCCGAGGAGCGCGTTCCAGGTCCGGCCGCGGCCGCCGAAGAGGGACGTGCCGCCGATCACGGCCGCCGCGATCGCGTTCATCAGCAGGTCACCGCCACCGGCACCCTGGTTGGCCGAGGTGATCTTGGAGGCGATGAACAGACCGCCGATGGCGGCGAAGGTGCCGGAGATCGCGTAGACCGAGATCCGGACCGCGGCGACGTTGATGCCGGCCCGGCGGGAGGCCTCGATGCTGCCGCCGAGCGCGAAGATCTTGCGCCCGTAGGCCGTGCGGCGCAGCACGAAGTCCGTGATCACCAGGACCGCCAGGAACAGCACCACGGCCAGCGGCAGGCCCTTGTACTGGTTGAAGACGGCGGCGGCGGCGAAGGCCACCACGGCGAGGAGCACCGTACGGACGATGATCTCGCTCAGCGGACGGGACGGGACGCCCGCGGCCTCGCGGCGGCGGTTGTCGAAGAACGCGGTGAGGAAGAACACCACGACGGCGGCCACGGCGAGGCCGTAGGCGGCCGCCACGTCGCTGAAGTAGTAGCCGCTCAGCTTGGCGACCAGACCGCTGTCGTCCAGGTTGATCGTGCCGTTGCTGCCGAGGATCTGGAGCATGAAGCCGTTCCAGAACAGCAGACCGGCCAGGGTGACCGCGAAGGCCGGGACACCGACCCGGGCGAAGAAGAAGCCGTGGATCGCGCCCGCGACCGCGCCGGTGAGGATGGCGAGGATCAGCGCCAGCCACTCGGCCATGCCGTGCGTGATGTTGAGCACGGCGAAGGTGGCGCCCGCGACACCGCTGACCGAACCGACCGACAGGTCGATCTCGCCGAGCAGCAGGACGAAGACGATACCGACGGCGATCATGCCCGTGCCGACCATGGCCACGGAGATGTCGGACAGGTTGCCCGCGGTGAGGAAGTTGGGGTTCAGGCTCGCGAAGATCGCCCAGATGACGATCAGGCCGACGACGACCGGGATCGACCCGAGGTCACCGGCGCGGATCTTGCGCTTGAACTCGCCGACGTAGCCGGCGAAGCCCTGCTCGCGCACGAGCAGCCGGGGGTCGACGGCCACGTCCGCGCCGGCGGCGGCCTCCGGGTTCTCCGCGGTCTGCGGCCCGGCAGGGGCGGAGGTCTTGTCGATGCTCACTTCTGAGCCTCCCCGTTGCGCGCCGCACGACGGGTCACGGCGTTGTCCGTGGCACCGGTGATGGCGGAGATGATCTCTTCCTGCGAGGTGGACTTGACCTCGAACACGCCGTTGTTGCGCCCCAGGCGCAGCACGGCGACCTTGTCCGCCACGGCCTTCACATCGGCCATGTTGTGGCTGATGAGGATCACGGCGTGGCCGCGCTCGCGCAGCCGCTCCACGAGGTCGAGGACCTGCGCGGTCTGCTCGACACCGAGGGCCGCGGTGGGCTCGTCCAGGATCACCAGCTTGGGCTCGCCGAGCATGGAGCGGGCGATGGCCACGGTCTGGCGCTGACCGCCGGAGAGCGAGGCGATCGGGATGCGCACGCTGGGGATGCGGATCGACAGCGTGGTGAGCAGCTCGCGGGAGCGGCGCTCCATCTCCACCTCGTCCAGGACGCCGCGCTTGCGCAGCTCCCGGCCCAGGTAGAGGTTGCCGACGACGTCGATGTTGTCGCACAGCGCGAGGTCCTGGTAGACGGTCGCGATGCCCAGGTTCTGGGCGTCGTGCGGCTTGCTGATCGAGACGGCCTTGCCGTCCCACTCGATGACGCCCTCATCGATGGGATGCACGCCGGCGATCGTCTTGACCAGCGTGGACTTTCCGGCGCCGTTGTCGCCCACCAGGGCGACCACTTCACCGGCGTGGACCTCAAGCTCTACGTCGGTGAGCGCCTGGACGGCACCGAACCGCTTGGAGACCCCGCGCAACGCCAGCACGGGCGTAGCGGACACGTGAACCATCTCCTTCGCCGCCTGACCCGGCGGGAGGTTGTGCAGAAGTGTGAAAGGGGGGTCCGTCCGGCGCCCCGCCCTAGCTTTGCGGGGCTGGTGGATGCGGGGCGCCGGAGGAGTCTGTACCGCGCACGTCCCGGGGGACGTGCGGCTGTTTACTTCAGGCCGATCTTGGCGCAGGCCGACTTGTACTTGTCGGTGCAGATGTCGTTGACCGTGTAGAAGCCGTCCTTGATGACGGTCTCCTTGATGTTGTCCTTGGTCAGCGAGACGACCGGGACGATGACCGACGGGACCTGCTTCGTGGTCGGGCTGTCGACCTTGCTCGTGGCGATGGAGTCGAGCTTCTCGCCCTTGCCGAGCGCGACGGCCATCTTGGCGGCCACGGCGGCCTCCTGCGGGTAGGACTTGTACACGCTCATGTACTGGTCACCCGTCACGATGCGCTGCACACCGGCCAGCTCGGCGTCCTGGCCGGTCACCGGGACGCTGATGCCCGCGGCCTTGAGCGCGGTGATGATACCGCCGGCCATGCCGTCGTTGGCGGAGTAGACGCCGACGATGTTCTTCTTGCCGAGGGCGGAGATGGCGCCCTCCATGTTGGCGTTGGCGTTCTCCGGCTTCCACTCCTTGGTGTCGTACGACTTGGCGATGTCGACCTTGCCCTTGAGCTCCGCCAGCGCGCCCTTCTTGAAGAAGGCGGCGTTCGGGTCGGTGATCGCGCCGTTCATCATGACGATCTTCGCGGAAGGCTTGGCCTTGTCGCCCAGCGCCTTCAGCAGGGCCTTGCCCTGGGTGTGACCGACCTCTTCGTTGTCGAAGGAGGTGTAGGCGTCGATCGGGCCCTCGGCCAGGCGGTCGTAGGCGACGACCGGGATGCCGGCGTCCTTGGCCTTCTTGACCGAGCTGGCGATGGCCTTGGAGTCCACCGCGTCCACGATCAGCACGTCGACCTTGTTGGTCACCATCGTGTCGACCTGCTGGTTCTGCGTGGTGGCGTCCTGCTTGGCGTTCGCGTAGACGACCTTGCCCTTGCCGTTCGTCAGGTCCTTGACCTGCTTCTCGATGATGGGCTTGTCGAACTTCTCGTAACGCGCGGTCTGGTTCTCCGGAAGGAGCAGACCCACCGTGATGGCGTCGCCCTTCTTCGAACCGGAGCTGGAGTGGTCACTCCCGCCCTTGGACTCCTTGGCGCTGCCACAGGCGGCCAGCGACACGGCCATCGCTCCGGCGGCAACGGCAACGGCGGCACGACGCATACGTGCGTTCACTTCAGAAACCTCCCTGACGAGGCCGCGTCGTTGCGGCCGAGGTGGCTGGAAGTCAACTCGGCCACACGTGCGACGTCAAGAAGTAAATCCTTAACGAGATGGCAACGGTGCCATCCGTTCTCTAAGTGAAGGCAGGGGCCGCCACCGGCAGCGCCCCCTCCAAAAGGGTCGAATCGCCCATCTCGCTGAGGGCGAGGGCGAGCGCTCCGAGCACCTCGGCACGGCCGCCGAGGGCCCCCGGAAGCACGGACAGCTGGCGTGCCGCACTGGGGATGGCGTAGCGGCCGACGGACTCCCTGATCGGCCCGAGCACCAGCTCGCCGGCCTCGGCGAGGTCACCGCCGAGCACCACCCGGCTCGGGTTCAGCAGGTTGCAGAGATTGGCCACCCCGCTGCCGATGTGACGGCCGACGTCGGCGATCACGCGCCGACAGCCGGGGTCACCGTCCCTGGCCAGCCGTACGACGCCCTCCATGGTCAGATCGGGGCCGTGGCCGGGCTGGAGCAGCGGGAGGACGTAGCGCGCCGCCGCGAACGTCTCCAGGCAGCCGCGGTTCCCGCAGCGGCAGACCGGACCGGACTCGTCGAGTGTGATGTGCCCGATCTCGCCCGCCGTGCCGCCCGGCCCGCGGTAGATCTTCCCGTCGATCACCAGACCGGCGCCGACACCGCTCGCGACCTTGATGTACGCCAGGTCGCGCACGCCCTTGCCGCTGCCCCAGACCAGCTCGCCGAGGGCGCCGAGGTTGGCGTCGTTGTCCACGTGCACGGGCACGCCGAGCCGCTCGCGCAGCTCCTCGGCGGGCTTGGTGCCGCCCCAGCCGGGCAGGATCGCGGTGGAGCCCAGGGTGCCGGACTCCACGTCGATCGGACCCGGCACGCCGAGCCCCACGCCCGCCACCTTGGTCCGGTCCACGCCCGTGGCCGCGATCAGGCGGTTGACCAGCTGTTCGGCCCGGTCGAAGCCCTGGTCGGCGGAGGCGTCGACGTCCAGCGGCTCGGCCTCCTCGGCCAGCACCTGATGGGCGAGGTTCCCGACCGCGACGCGCAGATGGGTGTGCCCGAAGTCGACGCCGATCACGATGCCGGCGTCCCCGCTCAGGCTGACGCTGCGGGCCCGCCGCCCGCCCGCCGAGGTGGGTGTGACCTCGACTGTTCCGCCGTCCTTCAGCTCCCGCACGATGTTGGAGACGGTCGCGGCGGACAGACCGGTCGTCCGCGCGATCTCCGCCTGCGTGAGGGACCCGGCCAGGCGTACGGCCCGGACGACCCGCTCCAGGTTGGCTCGGTGCAGTGACGACTGCGACCCTGGAGTCTCCACGACGACCTCCTGAGCGCGGGGCCGCTTCGGCGAGGCCCCGTGTATGTCCAACTAGTGAACTCTAAGCTGAGCTGTTCGGGGTGACTTACGTCAAGAGGTTGAACCGTTTCCGGGTCCTGTGACACATGCCGCGCACGCCGCCCCCGGGTACGGAGGCGGCGTGCGCGCGGGTGGTCGCGGAGCGCGTTACTTCAGCGTGGCCGAGGTCAGGCCCGCCTGCACCTGGCGTTGGAAGGACAGGTACACGACCAGCATCGGGATCATCGCGATGGTCACACCCGCGAAGAGAACGGGCAGGTCAGAGGCGTATCCCTGCTGTTGCTGGAGCTGGATCAGCCCCTGGGTGAGGACGTATCGCTCGGGATCGGATCCGCTCTGCGGCTGCATCAGGACCGTGGGCAGGATGAACTGGTTCCACTGGCCCAGCGTGTTGAAGATCCCCACGCTGATCAGTCCGGGCTTCGCCATCGGCAGCATCACCTGGAAGAAGGTGCGGGTGTGCGAGGCGCCGTCCAGGATCGCCGCCTCGAAGACCGCCGTGGGCAGGGTCCGGAAGAAGGAGTGCATGAAGAACACCGTGAACGGCATCGAGTAGGCGATGTAGACCAGGATCAGCCCCTGGTAGGTGTTCAGCATGTCCAGCCGCTTGACCATGAAGAACAGCGGGACCAGGGCCAGGAACACCGGGAACATCGCGCCGGCCACGAAGAAGTAGTACAGCAGCCGGTTGCCCCAGAAGCGGTACCGGGCCAGCACGTAGGCGGCCATCGACCCGAACAGCATGGTCAGCGGCACGGAGAACACCAGGACGATCAGGGTGTTCAGGAAGTAGTCGCCGATGCCCTTGTGCCAGGCCCGGGAGAAGACGTCGAGGGACCAGTGTTCCGGCCAGCCGAAGGCGGATCCGCCGATCTGGGCGTCGGTCTTGAAGGAGCTGAGCACGAGCCACAGCAGCGGCAGCACGATCAGCAGGGCCCACAGGGCGAGGAAGCCGTGGGAGAAGACGTTCAGGACCACGCCCTCGCCACGGCGGTCGTCCGGGCGGACGGGCACCTTGGCCACGGAACGGCCGGCCGGAAGGGGGGCGGTCTCTTTGATGGGTGCGCTCATCGTCGTCACTCCCGCTCAGAACTCGATGCGCTCGCGGCGGGTGGCGCGGAGCGTGACCACGGACAGGATCAGGGTGAGCAGCAGCATGACCACGCCCATGGCGCAGGCGTAGCCGCTCTTGCCGTAGTACAGGAAGTTCCGCATCATCACCGTCGACATCACGTCGCTGTGGTGGTCGGGGCCGCCGCCGTAGGCGCCCATGTTCTGGGTCATCGAGGAGACCAGTACGAACATGTCCATGGCGACGATGCCGAGGTAGACCCAGGCCGTCTGCACGCTGTCCCACAGCAGTGGCAGGGTGATGCGGAAGAAGGACTGGTTGCGGCTGGCCCCGTCGATCAGGGCGGCCTCGTAGATGTCCCGCGGGATGGACTGCATGGCGGCGGAGAACAGCACCAGGTAGAAGCCGACGCCGTGCCAGACCACGACCGCCATCAGCGCCCACAGCACCATGCTGGGCTCGTTGAGCCACTCCACGGGGGTGTCGGGGTCGACCAGCCCGATCTTGATCAGCACCCCGTTGAGCAGACCGCCGCCGTCACTGCGGTACACCGCGTTGAACAGCACCGCGAGGATCGCCAGCGACAGCACCTGGGGGAAGAAATAGACGATCTTGTAGAGCTTCGATCCGGCGACACCCTGCACCCCGCCGGCCCGGCCGCGTCCGCCCGCGTTCAGCATGAAGGCGAAGAACAGGGCGAACAGAATCGTGATCACCGGGATGAAGACGAGGAACAGGATGTTGTGCCAGATGGCCTTCAGGAAGACGTCGTCCTGGAACAGCGCCTGGTAATTGTCCAGACCGACGAAGCGGAAGGTCTGCGACTGCCCCTTCCAGTCGGTCAGTGAATAGCCGAACGTCTGGATGTACGGCCAGATCACGAAGATCACGTAGAGGGCCACGGGAGCGAAGAGAAACCCCGCGACGAACCGGTACTGCCCTTTGCGCATGGACTTTTCCTGCCCTGTGGTGTGGCGCCCCACAGGGGCGCGGGGAACTGCGCGACCGGCTACGGCGAACCGGCGCACGCGATCTCCCGCACCCCTGCGCGGCCCGGCGGCACTAATCCCTGTGGTTCTTCTTCGACGCGGGGTCCTTGGCCTGCTTGTCGACCGCCGCCTGACACCTCTTCAGCCACTCCTTGGGCTGAATGCGCTTGGCCATCAGCTCGTTGGACGCGGCCTCGATGGCGGCCCCCATCTCGCTGTACCACTCGGTGTACAGGTAACGGAAGGTGTTGCCGCCGGCCGCCTTGGACGCCTCGACCGTGGACTGGGTGCCGGGGCGCAGGCGGACGCCCGGGGCGACACCGTCCTTGAGGATGGTGAGCGAGTTGGCCTGCTTGGCGAAGAGCGTCGACCACTCCTTGGAGAGCATGCGCCGCATGAACTCCTTGGCGGCCGGGAGGTTGTGCGCCTTCGCCGGGATGATGAAGGGCTCGCCCGAGCCGGCCCGGATCGCCTCGAACGGCAGCTTGCTGCCGGACAGCAGCGGCATGGGCAGGAACTTCATGTCGAAGTCCGTCGGCGTCTGCTTGAGCTGCTCGTTCTCCAGCCAGGAGCCGCAGGTGATGAACGCCGCCTTGTACTGGTTCCAGCGGGTCTGGGACTCGGTGTGGGTCAGGCCGTTCGTACCGGGCATCAGATAGCCCTTCTCGACGACCTCGTAGACGGCCTCGACGGCGGCCTGGGCCGCGTCGGAGCCGACGAACGCCTTGGGGTCGAGGTTGTCGATGGCCTTCATCGCGTCCAGACCGCCCTTCTTGGCGATCAGGTCCATGATGGCGACGTTGATGTAGTACGGGAACTTGCCCTGGTGGGCCAGGCCGCCGATGCCCTGCGACTTGGCGTCCTTGCAGATGGCGAGGAAGTCGTCCCAGGTCTTGGGCTCCTCCCAGCCCTTGTCCTTGAAGAGCTTGCCGGAGTACCACAGGCCCCACACCGTGTAGATGTAGTTCAGCGCGACGACCTTGCCCTCCTGCATGCCCGGGTCGAGCGTGCCGGGGATCAGGGTGTCGCGGACCTTCTTGGCGGGGTCGTCCACGGAGGGTGCGTCCAGCACCTCGGCGAGGTCCAGCAGCTGGCCGTTCTTGTACAGGACGTCGACCTTGATCTGCTGTGCGCCGGAGTCGTCCACGATGTCCGGCGGGTTGCCCGCGTTGAAGCGCGGCTGGAGCTTGCCGGTGATCTCCTGGGTGCCGGTGTGGGTGGAGGTGACGCCGAGCTTCTTGCCGAAGTCGGCCTCCCACGCCTTGGCGTAGTCGTCGCCGTATCCGCCCTTGAAGACGACGACGTCCAGCTTGCTGCCCTTCTTGGCGCCGAAGGGGTTGTCCTTGGAGGTCTGCCCCTTGGTGTTGCCGTCGCCCGAGCCGTCGCTTCCGCCGCCGCTGGCGCACGCGGACAGCAGGCCCATCGCCGGGGTGGCGACCAGACCGAGTGCCGCGGACCGCTTGATCAGGTCACGCCGGCCGACGCCTTCGGCATCGTGGTTCGAGGTGGATCCCATGCTCAAGTCCTCGCCCTCTCCAGGACTCAGGCGGTGAACCGGATCCTCCCCGGCACCGCTGTCGGGTAGTGCTGGGTCGTGCTGGAAGTGCCGACAGGTATAGTCCACTTTCCGGCGCCTGAGCAAGATCGAATGCAGGGTTCGGGATGGGTCTTTTCCGAGTTGAGACCTCGCGGAAATATGGCGACCCCGGGAACGGGCCGCCGGAGAAATTCGCGACATAACTCCCTGAATGCCATAGCCAACACCCTTGACATCACGGGCCACTTGACCACCTACTGGTTCTTGCGCCCGGCAGTTGACAACGTTGTCCGGAGAGGGCGCAGGAGGGGAAATCCGTACGATGCAGCGGAGAACTCGGCACAGATGGGGTCCGGCGGCCGTCCTCACGGCCGCCTTTGTCATGGCCGTCGGCGCGCAGGGCGCGGCGGTCGCCCTGCCGGCCAGGGCTCCGGCGGCCGACCGGGAGTTCGCATCCTCGTTCGAGGCGGGCGAGCCGGCGCCGGACTGGCTGAACACCGTCGACACCGGCCCGGACGGCGGCAAGCGCGCCTCGGGTGTCGACGGCGGCTACAGCACCGGTATTCCGGGCAATGTGACCGACCACGTCACCGAGGTCCGGGCGAGCGCCGAGAACCCGGGCGCGGGCGAGGTCAAGGAGAACCTCGTCGACGGCGAGCCCGGGACCAAGTGGCTGACGTTCCAGACCACCGGCTGGGTGGAGTTCGACCTGGACAAGCCCGTCAAGATAGCGACGTACGCGCTCACCTCGGCCAACGACTACGAGCAGCGCGACCCCAGGGACTGGACCCTGGAGGGCTCCACCGACGGCAAGGACTGGAAGACGGTCGACAGCCGCTCGGGCGAGAGCTTCTCCGAACGCTTCCAGACGAAGACCTACGACCTCACCGAACCGGCCGAATACCAGCACTTCCGGCTGGAGGTGACGAAGAACAACGGCGCCCCGGACATCCTGCAGCTCGCCGATGTGCAGTTCTCCACCGGCGGCGGTGGCGGGCCGGTGCCGCAGGACATGCTGACCCTGGTCGACAAGGGCCCGAGCGGCTCCCCGACCGCCAAGGCGGGCGCCGGGTTCACCGGAAAGCGTGCGCTGCGCTACGCCGGCCGGCACACGGCGGACGGCCGCGCGTACTCGTTCAACAAGGTCTTCGACGTGAACGTGAAGGTGGGCCGCGACACCGCGCTGTCGTACCGCATCTTCCCGTCGATGGCCGACGGCGACCGCGACTACGACGCGAGCTTCGTCTCCGTCGACCTGGCCTTCACCGACGGCACCTATCTGAGCGACCTGGGCGCACTCGACCAGCACGGCTTCCCGCTCTCCCCGCGCGGGCAGGGCACGTCGAAGGCCCTGTACGTCAACCAGTGGAACAACGTGGCGGCGCGGATCGGCTCGGTGGCGGCCGGCCGGACCGTCGACCGGATCCTGGTGGCCTACGACTCCCCCGACGGCCCGGCGAAGTTCCGCGGCTGGCTCGACGACGTGTCGCTGAGGCCGGTGGCGCCGGAGAAGCCCAAGGCGCATCTGTCGGACTACGCGCTGACCACCCGCGGCACCAACTCCAGCGGCAGCTTCTCGCGCGGCAACGACTTCCCGGCGACGGCCCTGCCGCACGGCTTCAACTTCTGGACGCCGGTGACCAACGCGTCCTCGCTGAGCTGGCTGTACGAGTACGCACGTGCGAACAACGCCGACAACCTGCCGACGATCCAGGCCTTCAGCGCGAGCCACGAGCCGAGCCCGTGGATGGGCGACCGGCAGACCTTCCAGGTGATGCCGTCGGCGGCGGCCGGCACCCCGGACACCGCACGGGAGGCGCGCGAGCTGCCCTTCCGGCACGAGAACGAGACCGCGCGGCCGTACTACTACGGGGTGCGGTTCGAGAACGGCCTCAAGGCCGAGATGACGCCGACCGACCACGCCGCCGTGCTGCGCTTCACCTTCCCCGGCGACGACGCGAGCGTGCTGTTCGACAACGTCACCGAGCAGGCCGGCCTGACGCTCGACAAGGAGCACGGGACCGTCACCGGTTACTCGGACGTGAAGTCGGGCCTGTCCACGGGGGCGACCCGGCTGTTCGTGTACGGCGAGTTCGACAAGCCGGTCACCGACGGCGCGTCGAGCGGTGTGCGGGGCTTCCTGCGTTTCGACGCGGGCGCCGACCGCACCGTCTCCCTGCGTCTGGCCACCTCGCTCATCAGCGTCGACCAGGCGAAGGACAACCTGCGCCAGGAGATCCCGCAGGGCGCCTCCTTCGACACGGTGAAGGCCGGGGCCCAGCGGGCCTGGGACGGGCTGCTCGGCAAGGTCGAGGTGGAGGGCGCGACCCCGGACCAGCTGACCACGCTGTACTCCGGCCTGTACCGGCTGTACCTGTACCCCAACTCGGGCTTCGAGAAGGTCGGCGGCGAGGACCGGTACGCCTCGCCGTTCTCGCCCATGCCGGGCCCGGACACCCCGACCCACACCGGCGCGAAGATCGTCGACGGCAAGGTGTACGTCAACAACGGCTTCTGGGACACCTACCGGACCACCTGGCCGGCGTACTCGTTCCTGACCCCGTCCCAGGCGGGTGAGATGGTCGACGGGTTCGTGCAGCAGTACAAGGACGGCGGCTGGACCTCCCGCTGGTCCTCCCCCGGTTACGCCGACCTGATGACCGGCACCTCCTCGGACGTGGCGTTCGCCGACGCCTACGTCAAGGGCGTGAAGTTCGACGCGAAGGCGGCGTACGACGCGGCCGTGAAGAACGCGACCGTCGTCCCGCCGGCGTCCGGCGTGGGCCGCAAGGGCATGAGCACCTCGCCGTTCCTCGGCTACACCTCCACCGAGACGGGCGAGGGCCTGTCGTGGGCGATGGAGGGCTACGTCAACGACTACGGCATCGCGAAGATGGGCGAGGCGCTCTACGCGAAGACGGGCGAGAAGCGCTACCGGGAGGAGTCGCGGTACTTCCTCAACCGTGCCCAGGACTACGTGAAGCTGTTCGACTCCAGGGCGGGGTTCTTCCAGGGCCGGGACGCCAAGGGGAACTGGCGCGTGGACTCCGCGAAGTACGACCCGCGGGTGTGGGGCTACGACTACACGGAGACCAACGGCTGGGGTTACGCCTTCACCGCCCCGCAGGACAGCCGGGGCCTGGCCAACCTGTACGGCGGCCGGCAGGGCCTCGCCGACAAGCTCGACGAGTACTTCGCCACCCCGGAGACGGCCTCCCCCGACTACGTAGGCTCCTACGGCGGTGTCATCCACGAGATGACCGAGGCGCGGGACGTGCGGATGGGCATGTACGGCCACTCCAACCAGGTCGCGCACCATGTCATCTACATGTACGACGCGGCCGGCGAGCCCTGGAAGGCGCAGGCGTACGTGCGCGAGGCGCTCTCCCGGCTCTACACCGGCAGCGAGATCGGGCAGGGCTACCACGGCGACGAGGACAACGGCGAGCAGTCGGCCTGGTACCTCTTCTCCGCCCTCGGCTTCTACCCGCTGGTCATGGGCAGCGGCGAGTACTCCATCGGCTCCCCGCTGTTCAAGAAGGTGACCGTGCACCTGGAGAACGGGCGGGACCTGGTGGTGCGGGCGCCGCGGAACAGCGCGAGGAACGTCTATGTGCAGGGCGTGATGTTCAACGGGCGTCCGTGGACGTCGACTTCGCTGCCGCATTCACTGCTGTCCAAGGGCGGGGTGCTGGACTTCTTCATGGGCTCCAGGCCGTCGGCCTGGGGCACCGGCAGGAACGCGGCGCCGGTCTCCGTCACCCAGGACGACAAGGTGCCGACGCCCCGCGCGGACGTCCTGCGGGGTGCGGGCGCGCTCTTCGACGACACCTCGGCGACGAGCGCGACGCTCACCTCGGCCGACCTGCCGGCCCCGGACGCCGTGCGGCCCGTCCAGTACACCCTGACCTCGGGGGCCGACCACACCAGGGCGCCGACCGGCTGGACCCTCCAGGGCTCCGCCGACGGCACGACCTGGCACACCCTGGACCACCGCTCCGGCGAGACGTTCACCTGGGACCGCCAGACCCGGGCCTTCAGCATCGCCGCCCCGGGGACGTACCCGAAGTACCGGCTGCTGCTGGACGGCGAGTCGACCCTCGCGGAGGTGGAACTGCTGGCCTGACGTACGCGCGGAAGGCGGCCCGCACCCGGGATCCCGGGTGCGGGCCGCCTTCGGTGTTCCGGGCCTCAGCCCGTGGCGAGGGTGAACACGTGCAGGTCCGTGTTCCGTGGGAGCGTGACGGCGCTGATCCGCTTGCCCTCCGGGGCCCGGTACGGCTCGGTGGCGAAGACGTACGTGGCCACCGGGTCCCGGTCCGCGCCCGCGACATTGCGGTACGCGGTCCTCGCGAGGACCTCGTTGCCGTACTGGACGGTGCCGCCTCCGCCGCCCATGGTCCAGTCGGTGAAGGACAGGTCGACGGTTGCGGTGGTGCCGTCGGTGTAGGTGACGGCCGCCGTGGTCCGCTGGTCGCCGTTGACCGCGCTGCCGATGAAGGACAACGCGGCCGCCGGGGCGGACAGCCGGACGGTCTGGCCGGCGGCGGAGGCGTTGTCGGGGCGGCCGGCGGGCGAGCCGGGCCAGGTGAAGGCGAGGCCGTCGGCCGTGGAGTGCTCGCCCGGGGCGAGGCCGGCCGCCGCGAGGGCCTGCCGGGAGTAGCTCCAGCCGCCGCCGTCGTAGTCGGCCTCGTCGTGGTCGCCGTCGTCGTCGGAGACGCCCGTGTTGTCGTAGGCGGCGAGCAGGGTGCCCGGGGCGGCCACGGTGAGCGACACCGGCTGGGTGTAGGAGGAGTCACCCGAGGTCACGGTGACCTGGACGTCGGCGAAGCCCTGTTCGGCGTCCCGCGCCGCCGTGAGCGTGATCTCCTGGGCGCCGTCGGCGACCGTGCCCTCGGCGGGCACGGCGGTCACCCCGGCCGGGGTCCGCACCCGGAAGCGCACCTCGGGGCCGGTGCCGCCGGTCAGCGACAGCGCGCGGATGCCGACCTCGGTGCTGTCACCGGGGGCGAGGGTGGCCGTGGTGGGTCCGACACCGATCTGGTACGGCTGCTCGCCCTCGCGGAAGGACGGCGGCGGGCTGTCCGCCCCCCAGTCACGGTCCGGGGCGGCGGACAGGGTGTAGTCGAGCCGGCCGCCGTCCCGGACGAAGGACGCGGGCAGCCAGGGGCGGTCGGCACTGCGGCCGTCGACCTTCAGGGACCGGACGTACGGGGCGTCGGCCGCCGCTCCGGTGGCGCGGACGGAGATGTCGGCGCCGTGCGGCCGGTCGATCTCGATCCGTTCGAACAAGGGTGAGGACAGGACCAGTTCGGCGCGGGACGGCACCTGCGGGTACATGCCGAGAGCGGAGAAGACGTACCAGGCGGACATCGCGCCGAGGTCGTCGTTGCCCGGGATACCGCCGGGCTGGGTGGTCCACAGCCGCCGCATCGCGGCGCGGACGGTCTCCTGCGTCTTGTAGGGGGCGCCCGCGTAGTCGTACAGGTAGGGGACGTTGATCGACGGCTCGTTGTCCAGCTCGGACTTGGTGCCGCCGCTGCCGGTGAAGGCCCAGCCGCCGTCGGCGTCGTGGAAGAAGTCGTCCAGCCGGGCGAGCGCCCGGTCCCGGCCGCCCATCGCGGCGAAGAGACCGGCGGGGTTGTGCGGGACCATCCAGGTGTACTGCGCGGCCGTGCCCTCGACGAATCCGCTGCCGGTGCCCGGCGTGAAGCCGGTGACCCAGCTGCCGTCCGCCTTGCGGCCCGCGATGTAGCCGCCGCCCGGATCGGCCGCGATGTCGAAGTTGTTCTGCCACCACTGGGCGCGGCGGGCGAACGCCGAGGCCGTGTCCTTCTTCCCCGCCGCGCGGGCGAGCTGGGACAGCGCGAAGTCCGCGGTGGACATCTCCAGGGTCTCGGCGGCCCCGCCCCAGGCGTTGGAGACGGACGGCATGTAGTGCAGCTTCAGGTACTTGTCCAGGGAGGGCCGCTGCCCCACCGACAGCACGGGCTTGCCGGCGGACGACAGGTCCCCTTCCGTGGGGACGGTCGCCGCCCGGGTGAGCGAGGCGAGGGCGCCGCGCAGGTCGAAGTCCGTACCGCCGAAGGCGCGGATACCGGCCAGCACGGTGGGCGAGGGGTCGCCGTTCATGACGTGGGTGCCGCTCGCGCCGTGCAGCC
Source organism: Streptomyces sp. NPDC042638 (assembly GCF_040647235.1). Taxonomy (NCBI): domain Bacteria; kingdom Bacillati; phylum Actinomycetota; class Actinomycetes; order Kitasatosporales; family Streptomycetaceae; genus Streptomyces; species Streptomyces sp. NPDC042638. Next base: position 174,311 of record NZ_JBEZBT010000006.1, on the reverse strand, counting down.
AGCGGTCCCAGACACCGCCGTTCTGCCGGGCGAGTTCGTACAGGGACTGGGCGATGTCCGAGCCCGTGCGCGGGTTCAGCAGCGTCAGCAGCTGCACCTGGTCGCGGTACACGTCCCAGCCGGAGAAGGTGCCGTACTGGGCCTGGTGCCCCCCGCCGACGGTGTGCACCCTGCCGTCGGATCCGCGGTAACGGCCGTCGGCGTCGCTGATGACGTTCGGGTGCAGCAGTGCGTGGTAGAGCGCGGTGTAGAAGGTGGTGCGCTCGGCGTCCGTGCCGCCGCCGGTCCGGACGGCCCCCAGGCGCTCCCGCCAGGCCCGGCGGGCGGCGTCCCGGACCGCGTCGAAGGACCGCCCCGGCGGGTTCTCCGCGGCCAGGTTGGCCTCGGCGGCCTCCCGGCTGACGTAGGAGATGCCGACCTTGACGTTCACCGGACCGTCGCCGGGCGCGAACTCCACATAGCCGCCCGCGCCCTTCCCGGCGACCGGCCGTCCGCCGTGCGAGAAGCCGCCGGTGCCGCCGGACGTCTGCCGGGAGCCGGGCTCCAGCTCGCCGTCGTGCCAGGTGCCGGTGGCGGTGAAGGCGCGGTCGAAGCGGGCGGTGAAGTAGAGGGTGTAGTAGGCGCGTTGCCCCTCGGGGTCGAGGTAGCCGCAGAAGTTCCCGGAGGTGACCGAGCCGGAGACCGTCCGGGTGTCCGGGTCGATCGTGACCGTCGAGTCCTCGGAGCCCACCTCGGAGTTGGCGGTGCGCACGAGCAGGGACGCGGGTTCGCCGGCCGGGAAGTTGAAGCGGGCCGAGCCGGTGCGGGCGGTGGCGGTGAGGTCGGCGGTGACGCCGGAGGCCAGGCCGACCTTGTAGTGGCCGGGCTCGGCCGTCTCGTCGGCGTGGCTGAAGTCGGACGCGTAGACGGCGTCCTTCGTGTCGCTCGCCGGGGAGGAGGTGACCTTCCCGGCGTACGGGAAGAACGGGATGTCTCCGCTGCCGCCGGCGCAGCCGGTGCCGGACATGTGGGTGAGGCTGAAGCCCCGGATGCGGGTGGCGTCGTACTGGTAGCCGCCCGGTGCGGCGGTTCTCGTCGCGTCGCCGCGCGTGTTCTCGGGGCTCCAGGAGAGCATGCCGAACGGCACGACGGCGCCCGGGAAGACGTCGCCGCCGTTCCTGGTGCCGATCAGCGGGTCGACGTATCCGGTGGGGTCCTCGACGAGGCCGGGTGGAGCGGTGGCCGCCGCGAGGGCGGGGGGTGCGGTGCCGGCGGTCGCGAGCAGCGCGGCCAGCAGCAGGGACGTGGGTCGGAAACGCATGACGCGGCCCTTCCTCCTCATGGACGGGTCGCGCACCACAGGTCGCACAAGCCGCAGGGACAGTAGCGTGCGTCACCGGTACCACGGAAGGGTGCGTACGCCCCGGCAGGCACGCCACAGGGTTCACCCGGCCGGGGTGGGCCAAGTGGGTTGACATCGTTGTCGGTTGAGGCGGTAGAGTCATGTCAGGACCATATGACAACGATGTCGCGGCGCCTCGGCCGTCGGACAAGCCACGCACGTTTCCAGGCCACCCCCTCCGGGCAGGTACACCCACCCCCCTCACCTGCCCGGCTCGCGGACCCGGTGCGCTTCCGCCACCGGGTCCGCCAGAGCGCCTCAACCCGCCGCTACGGCCGACGCCGTGGGCCGCGCCGCCCCTCGGCCCCGCCCGGCCGGACGGGGCCGAGGGGCGAGCATGTCGCGTCCACCTCGTGGACGAGCCATAGCCACCCGGAAAACACCAGTGCTACAAATACCGCATGTCGGACACATACGCTCGATTCAGACGCCTCGCATGGCGCACTGTGATCGGCAAGAGTCCCCGGAGCGTCGCCGGGCAGGTCTTCCTGCTCCAGGTGGTGCTGGTGGTGCTGCTCGTGCTCTGCGCTGTCCTGGCTCTGGTCCTGCAGTCGAAACGGGACACCACCACCGAGGCCAGGCGCCGGTCCATAGCCGTGGCCGAGACCTTCGCCCACGCGCCGGGGGTGCTCCAGGCGCTGCGGCTGCCCGACCCGTCCAAGGTCCTCCAGCCGATGACGGAGGCGGGGCGCAAGGGCGCGGGCGTCGACTTCATCGTGGTCATGGACACCCATGGCATCCGCTACACGCATCCGCTGCCCGCCCGGATCGGCGAGCGGTTCGTGGGCAACATCGCGCCGTCGCTGGCCGGGAAGGTCTACACCGAGAGCGTGCACGGTCCGCTGGGCCGCGAGGTGCAGGCCACCGTGCCCGTCGACGACGCCCGCGGCAAGGTGGTCGCCCTGGTCTCCGCCGGCCTGAAGGTCAAGAACGTCACCAGCGCGCTGGACCGGCAGCTGCCGATCATCCTGGGCGCCGGGGCCGTCGCGCTCGTGGTGTCGACCGGCGGTACGGCCCTGGTGGGCCGGCGGCTGCGGCGGCAGACCCACAGCCTGGCCCCGGACGAGATGTCCCGCATGTACGAGCATCACGACACGGTCCTGCACTCGGTGCGGGAGGGCGTGCTCATCATCGACGCCGACGGCCGGCTGGTGCTCGCCAACGACGAGGCCCGGCGCCTGCTGGAGCTGCCCGCCGACGTGGAGGGATGCGTGGTGCGGGAGCTGCCGGGTCTCGACGCCGCGACGCTGGAGCTGCTCGGCTCCGGCCGGGAGGCCAGCGACGAGGTGCACTTCGCCATGGGACGCCTGCTGGCGGTCAACCAGCGGCCCACGGACCACGCCGGATGCCCCGGGGGCACAGTCGTCACCCTCCGCGACTCCACCGAGCTGCAGGCGGTGTCCGGCCGCGCCGAGGCCGCCCGGGAGCGGCTGGAGCTGCTGTACGACGCGGGACTGTGCATCGGCAGCACCCTGGACGTGGTCCGCACGGCCGACGAGCTGGCGCGGGTCGCGGTGCCCCGCTTCGCCGACTTCGTCACGGTCGACCTGGCCGACCCGGTGCTGCACGGGGACGAGCCCGCTCCGACGGCGACGGACATGCGGCGGGTCGCCGTGAGCGGCATCCGGGACGACCACCCCTTGTACGAACAGGGCCGGCTCATCGACTTCCTGCCCTCCACCCCGCAGGCACGCGGCTACGGGGCGGGACACGCCGAGCTGGTGACCGACCTGGCGACGGCCGACGGCTGGCACGCGCAGGACCCGAAGCGGACCCGGCAGATCATGGACTACGGCATCCACTCGCTGATCACCGCTCCGATCCGGGCGCGCGGTGTCGTCCTCGGCATCGCCAACTTCTGGCGCGCCAAGCAGGAGCCCTTCGACGCGGAGGAGCTGTCCCTGGCGGAGGAGCTGGTGGCCCGGGCCGCCGTCAGCATCGACAACGCCCGCCGGTACACCCGGGAGCACGCCCTCGCGGTCACCCTGCAGCGCAGTCTGCTGCCGCGGGCCCTGCCGGAGCAGAACGCCCTCGATGTCGGCTACCGCTACCTGCCGGCGCAGTCCGGGGTCAGCGGGGACTGGTTCGACGTGATCCCGCTGCCCGGGAACCGGGTGGCGCTGGTGGTCGGTGACGTGGTCGGACACGGTCTGCACGCCGCCGCGACGATGGGCCGGCTGCGGACCGCGGTGCACAACTTCTCCACGCTCGACCTGCCCCCCGACGAGCTGCTCCAGCATCTGGACGACCTGGTCGGCCGCATCGACCAGGACGAGGCCTGCCCGGACCGGCCCGGGGAGATCATGGGCGCCACCTGCCTGTACGCGATCTACGATCCGGTGACACGCCGCTGCGTCATGGCCCGGGCCGGGCATCTGGCGCCCGCGCTGGTCGAGCCCGACGGCAGTGTCACCTTCCCCGACCTGCCGGCCGGGCCTCCGCTGGGCCTGGGCGGTCTGCCGTTCCTGACGGCGGAGCTGGAGCTGGCCGAGGGCAGCCAGCTCGTGCTGTACACCGACGGTCTCGTCGAGGACCGCGCGCGGGACCTGGACGAGGGCATGGAGCTGCTGCGCGGGGCGCTGGCGGGTCACCCCGGGCGGCCACCGGAGGAGAGCTGCCGGGCGGTGCTGGAGGAGCTGCTGCCCGAGCGCCCCGGCGACGACGTCGCCCTGCTCGTCGCGCGCACCCGGGCACTGCCGGCCGACCGGGTCGCCGACTGGGACGTGCCGCGCGACCCGGCCGCCGTGTCGGGGATGCGCGCCGCCGTCTCGGCCAGGCTGGAGGAGTGGGGCCTGTCCGAGCTGGGCTTCGGCATGGAACTCGTGCTGAGCGAGCTGATCACCAACGCGATCCGCTACGGCTCCGATCCGGTCCATGTGCGGCTGATCCGCGACCGCACGCTGGTCTGCGAGGTGGCCGACGGCAGCAGCACCTCGCCGCACCTGCGGTACGCCGCGACGACCGACGAGGGAGGCCGGGGCCTGTTCCTCGTCTCCCAGCTGGCCGAACGCTGGGGCACCCGGTACACCCCGCACGGCAAGGTGATCTGGGCCGAGCTGGCCGTGCCGGACCCCGGGGAGTTCTCCGGCCCCGCGGTGTTCCCGGATCTCTCGGAGTTCCCGGACCTCTGAGCGGACCGCGGCCTGCCGGGGCCGGCCGGAGCCTGCCGGGGCCATCACGGCGTGTCCGCGCGTCCGTGTGGCCGTGTGGCCGTGTGGCGGCTACGGCGAAGGGCCGCACCCCCGCTGCCGGGGATGCGGCCCTCGCCGCCTGCCTGGGCCGCTTACTTGCGGATCAGGTTGCGCAGCACGTACTGCATGATGCCGCCGTTGCGGTAGTAGTCGGCCTCGCCGGGGGTGTCGATGCGGACGACCGCGTCGAACTCGACACCGGTGTCGGTCGTGACCTTGACCGTGCGCGGCGTGGTGCAGTTGTTCAGCTCCTCGACGCCGGTGAAGGAGAAGGTCTCCTCGCCGGTCAGGCCGAGGGAGGCGGCGGACTGGCCCTCCGGGTACTGGAGCGGGAGCACGCCCATGCCGATGAGGTTGGAGCGGTGGATGCGCTCGTAGGACTCGGCGATGACGGCCTTGACGCCGAGCAGCGCGGTGCCCTTGGCCGCCCAGTCGCGGGACGAGCCGGAGCCGTACTCCTTGCCGGCCAGGACGACCAGCGGGATGCCCTGCTCGATGTAGTTGCGGGAGGCGTCGTAGATGAACGACACCGGACCGCCGTCCTGGGTGAAGTCGCGGGTGTAGCCGCCCTCGGTGCCCGGCGCGATCTGGTTGCGCAGGCGGATGTTGGCGAACGTACCGCGGATCATGACCTCGTGGTTGCCCCGGCGCGAGCCGTAGGAGTTGAAGTCACGACGCTCCACACCGTGCTCGGTGAGGTACTTGCCGGCCGGGGTGTCGGCCTTGATGGCGCCGGCCGGGGAGATGTGGTCGGTGGTGACCGAGTCGCCCAGCTTGGCCAGGACGCGGGCGCCGGCGATGTCGGCGACCGGGGCCGGCTCCATGCCCATGCCCTCGAAGTACGGGGGCTTGCGGACGTAGGTCGACTCCGGGTCCCACTCGAAGGTGTTGCCGGTCGGGATGGGCAGCGCCTGCCACTGGGCGTCGCCCGCGAAGACGTCCTGGTAGGACTTGTTGAACATGTCCTCGCCGATGGCGTTGGCGACGACGTCGTTCACCTCGGCCTCGGAGGGCCAGATGTCCTTCAGGTAGACCGGGTTGCCGTCCTGGTCGGCGCCCAGGGCGTCTCGGGTGATGTCCACCTTCATGGAACCCGCGAGCGCGTAGGCGACGACCAGCGGCGGGGACGCCAGGTAGTTCATCTTGACGTCGGGGTTGATACGGCCCTCGAAGTTCCGGTTGCCGGAGAGGACCGAGGTGACCGCGAGGTCGTGGTCGTTGACGGCCTTGGAGACCTCCTCCGGCAGCGGGCCGGAGTTGCCGATGCAGGTGGTGCAGCCGTAGCCGACGAGGTTGAAGCCGACCTTGTCGAGGTACGGGGTCAGGCCCGCCTTGTCGAAGTAGTCGGTGACGACCTTGGAGCCCGGGGCGAGGGTGGTCTTGACCCACGGCTTGCGGGTCAGGCCCTTCTCGACCGCCTTCTTGGCCACCAGGGCGGCGGCGACCATGACGTACGGGTTGGAGGTGTTGGTGCAGGAGGTGATGGCCGCGACCGTCACCGCACCGTGGTCCAGCTCGTAGGTCGTGCCGTCGGGGGCGGTGACCTGGACCGGGTTGCTGGGCGCGCCGTTCGGGGCGACGGCCGGGGCGTCGGAGGCCGGGAAGGACTCCTGGCCCGCCTCGTCCACGATGTCCACGTAGTTGCGGACGTCCTGCTTGAACTGCTCGGCGGCGTTCGCGAGGACGATGCGGTCCTGCGGGCGCTTCGGGCCGGCGATGGAGGGGACGACCGTGGACAGGTCCAGCTCGAGCTTCTCGGAGAAGTCCGGCTCGGCCTTCGGGTCCAGCCAGAGGCCCTGCTCCTTGGCGTACGCCTCGACGAGCGCGACCTGCTGCTCGGAGCGGCCGGTCAGGCGCAGGTACTTCAGGGTCTCGTCGTCGATCGGGAAGATCGCGGCGGTGGAGCCGAACTCCGGCGACATGTTGCCGATGGTGGCGCGGTTGGCCAGGGAGGTGGCGGCGACGCCCTCGCCGTAGAACTCGACGAACTTGCCGACCACACCGTGCTTGCGGAGCATCTCGGTGATGGTGAGCACGAGGTCGGTGGCGGTGGTGCCGGTGGGCAGCTCACCGGTCAGCTTGAAGCCGACGACGCGCGGGATGAGCATGGAGACCGGCTGTCCGAGCATCGCGGCCTCGGCCTCGATGCCGCCGACGCCCCAGCCGAGGACGCCGAGGCCGTTGACCATGGTGGTGTGCGAGTCGGTGCCGACGAGGGTGTCGGGGTAGGCCTGGCCGTTGCGGACCATCACCGTACGGGCCAGGTGCTCGATGTTCACCTGGTGGACGATGCCGGTGCCCGGCGGGACGACCTTGAACTCGTCGAAGGCGGTCTGGCCCCAGCGCAGGAACTGGTAGCGCTCCTTGTTGCGGCCGTACTCCAGCTCGACGTTCTGCTTGAAGGCGTCGTTCGTGCCGAACTTGTCGGCGATGACGGAGTGGTCGATGACCAGCTCGGCCGGCGCCAGCGGGTTGATCTTGGCGGGGTCGCCGCCCAGCTCCTTCACGGCCTCACGCATGGTCGCGAGGTCCACGACGCAGGGAACGCCGGTGAAGTCCTGCATGATCACGCGGGCCGGCGTGAACTGGATCTCCTGGCTGGGCTGGGCCTGCGAGTCCCAGCCGCCGAGGGCGCGGATGTGGTCGGCGGTGATGTTCGCGCCGTCCTCCGTGCGGAGCAGGTTCTCCAGCAGGATCTTGAGGCTGTACGGCAGGCGGGCCGAGCCCTCCACCTTGTCCAGCCGGAAGATCTCGTACGACTCGTCGCCCACCTGCAGCGTGCTGCGGGCGTCGAAGCTGTTCGCCGACACGACAGTCTCCTTCATTGATGTGCGCGTACCACCGTCAATCGTGCCGCCACACCGGCTTGGCCGGACCAGTGAGGTCAGGCTAAGTTAGGGTTGCCTTACCAGCATGGCGGCCACGGTGCGCCCCGGCAGATATCTCGATGTCGAGATAACAGTAGTACATGGGCGCGGCCTGGTCATGCCCGACCCGGCTGTCCTGCTCTCGGCGGACCTGGGGCAGTCTCGGTCTTTCCGGGGCATCGGTGGCCGCGTCCCGGTCTTTCCCGGGCAAGCAGTGCGGTGTCTCACTCTTCCTATGACACGGTCGCCATGGGTGATCGAAAACGGGTTGCGCACAGGGGCTGCGGTCGGATAGACGTTGCGACCGAGCCCCTGCCGCAAGGGTGAGGGGCACGACAGCGAGAGGAGGGATAAGCCGATGATCCCCATGATCACCGCGCTTGCGTCCTCCCGGGGTACGGACCGCGTCTGACCCGGAGCGGACGGGCGCCTTCACCGGAGCGTGCCTGAACCGTGGAACAGAACGACCTGACCTTACGTCCGATCAACGGACCCGAAGAACTCGATCTCTTCTCCCGACTGCCCTACGTCCTCAACGAGGAACTGGCAGACGACCTCGCCCTCGGCCGCCGACGCCCGGAGTGGATGTGGGTCGCCCTGCGCGGTGACCGCCTACTGGCCAGAGCTGCCTGGTGGAGCCGGCCCGGCAACGGCACACCCCTCGTCCTGGACATCCTCGACATCGACGACAACGCCCCGGATCCCGATCACAGCGACATCGGGGTGCGGCTTGTGCGCACCGCGACGGCCGCCACCCTCCCGGACGGGTCGTGTCCCCCTGAGTACAGCCGCTTCGTCCCGCCGGACTGGCGTGAGAACACACTGACCAGACAAGCCGTCGAGAACCGCATGACGGTACTGGAACGGACCGGCGCCCGGCTCTTCGTCGAACGGCTGCGCCTGGAGTGGCATCCGGGACCGCCGATCCCGAAGCCCACCGAGCGCCTTGCGTTCCGGCCGATCCGCGGCGCCGACGAACTCGTGGCGCTGATGGCCTCGGTCATGGACGGGACACTGGACGCACACGGCCGTGACGACCTGACCCGGATGTCCGCCCAGGAGGCGGCCATCAGGCACTACGAGGACGAGCTGGCGCGCTACACGAGCCCACGAGACTGGTGGCGGATCGCAACGCTGCCCGACGGAGCGCCAGTGGGATTCGTGCTCCCTGCCCACAACGGCTACAACGCGATCATCGCCTACATCGGGGTCCTTCCCACGCAACGCGGCAACGGCTACATCGACGACCTACTCGCCGAGGGCACCCGCGTCCTTGCCGAGCAGGGCGTCCCCCGCATCCGCGCGTCCACAGACCTGGGCAACGTCCCGATGGCGAACGCCTTCCATCGCGCTGGATACGTCAATTTCGGGCGCGAGATCAATATGACCTGGAGCTGATCGACCACCGGGCAGGGGCTCCGGAGACGGCACTCCCGCAAACAACTGGACTGCCTCAGGTCGGATGAGACAACCCCGGCAGCGATGTCTCCATCGGTCTGAGGCAGTCCTCGTCAACGGGCCGCCATGCCTCAGACCGATGAAGGCAGGACACCGGCCGGCGCACACCCGAGGACGGGCCGGGAGGCGGCTACCAGCTCCGTTCGGCGTCCATCTTGGCGGGCGCCAGCACCGTCACGTGGCCGTGATCGCCGTACACGGACTGCCGCCAGTGGGCGAACGCCCGGGTGGCGCGGTTCAGCTTGTCGTCCTCCCACACGCCGTAGTCGACCCACACGTCGGCCTCCGTGCGGCCGTCGCCCTCGGGTGTGCGGACGCAGACCTTTCCGACATGGGCGGCGATGGCGGCGTCCGCCTTCGGGGCGCCCGTCCTCAGGTAGTCACGGAATTCGCGGGTCATCGAGAACCAGCGGTGCGGACCGGCCGACGGCACGCCCTGGTCGTCCTCCGTGGTGTCACCCGCGGGCGGCCCTTGATCGTCGCTCGTGGTGTCCGGAAGCTCCTGGTAGTCGTCACTGGTGGTGTCGGGGAGCCCCTGGTCGTCGCTCGTGGTGTCGGGGACGCCCTGGTCGTCGCTCGTGGTGTCGGGGAGGCCCTGGTCGTCCTCCGTGGCTACCGGACTGTCCTCGACGTCGCACTCCCGGTCGGCCGCGGATGCCCGCGGCGCCGTGGAGTCGGTCCGCGCCGCGTCCGCGTGCTGCGTACCGCAGGAGACGAGCGAGCAGCCGCCGACGAGCAGCACGGCGACGGCATACCGGCGCATCTTGGTCTTCATGTGTATCCCCCTTCGGAGACTGAGAGGGGGACACACCGGCCGGGGTTGCCTGGACGATCAAGCCCCATACGGCATCGTCGGATTCGCCCGGCTCTTCATGGGTACCCTCCCGCCGCCACACCAGGCGACGCTGACAGACCGTCACGCCCTCACTCGAACGGACCCCCCTGACGGGCACCATCTCATATCTGAGATAACCTGAACCTCATGTCAGACGACTACCTCGTACGCATCGGCAAGCTCATCCGTGACGCCCGGCAACACCGGGGCTGGACTCAGGCGCAGCTCGCGGAGGCACTCGGCACCAGCCAGAGCGCCGTCAACCGCATCGAGCGCGGCAACCAGAACATCAGCCTTGAGATGATCGCCCGAATCGGTGAAGCCCTGGACAGCGAGATCGTGTCCCTGGGCTACGCGGGTCCGATGCATCTGCGCGTGGTCGGCGGCCGCCGTCTGTCCGGCGCCATCGACGTGAAGACCAGCAAGAACGCGTGCGTGGCCCTGCTGTGCGCCTCGCTGCTGAACAAGGGACGTACGGTGCTGCGCCGGGTGGCGCGCATCGAGGAGGTGTACCGCCTGCTGGAGGTGCTCAACTCCATCGGCGTGCGCACCCGCTGGATCAACGACGGCGTCGACCTGGAACTGGTCCCGCCCGCGGAGCTGGAGTTGGCGTCGATCGACGCGGAGGCCGCCGTGCGCACCCGCTCGATCATCATGTTCCTCGGTCCGCTGCTGCACCGCATGGACCACTTCAAGCTGCCGTACGCCGGCGGCTGCGACCTGGGCACGCGGACCATCGAGCCGCACATGATCGCGCTGCGCCGGTTCGGCCTGGACGTCGCGGCCACCGAGGGCCAGTACCACGCCCGGGTGGACCGCTCCGTCCGCCCCGACCGCCCGATCGTCCTGACCGAGCGCGGCGACACGGTGACCGAGAACGCGCTGCTGGCCGCCGCCCGGCACAACGGCGTGACGGTCATCCGCAACGCCTCCTCCAACTACATGGTCCAGGACCTGTGCTTCTTCCTGGAGGCGCTGGGCGTCACCGTGGAGGGCATCGGCACCACCACGCTCACCGTGCACGGTGTGCCCAACATCGACGTGGACGTGGACTACTCGCCCTCCGAGGACCCGGTCGAGGCGATGAGCCTGCTGGCCGCCGCCGTGGTCACCGAGTCGGAGCTGACGGTGCGCCGGGTGCCGATCGAGTTCCTGGAGATCGAGCTGGCGGTCCTGGAGGAGATGGGCCTCGACCACGACCGGTCGCCGGAGTACTCCGCGGACAACGGCCGTACCCGCCTGATCGACCTGACGGTCCGTCCCTCCAAGCTCGAAGCCCCGATCGACAAGATCCACCCCATGCCCTTCCCGGGCCTGAACATCGACAACGTCCCCTTCTTCGCGGCGATCGCGGCGGTCGCCTCCGGCCAGACCCTCATCCACGACTGGGTCTACGACAACCGCGCGATCTACCTGACCGACCTCAACCGCCTCGGCGGCCGGCTCCAGTTGCTGGATCCGCACCGGGTACTGGTCGAGGGCCCGACCCGCTGGCGCGCGGCCGAGATGATGTGCCCGCCGGCCCTGCGGCCCGCGGTGGTCGTCCTGCTGGCGATGATGGCGGCCGAGGGCACGTCGGTGCTGCGCAACGTCTACGTCATCAACCGCGGTTACGAGGACCTCGCCGAACGCCTGAACTCGATCGGAGCACAGATCGAGATCTTCCGGGACATCTGAGCGTCCTCCGAAAAGGCGCCGTCGCGCCGCTCCCGGTCTGCGTGAGCGCAAGGCGGGAGGCGGTGCGACGGCTTCTGTGGGGCCGGCCGGGGTGCGGTACGGCCACGGATGCTAGGCGCAGCTCTTGATGACGCTCACGCCCGAGAGCTGGTCGTTGCCCACCGGGCCGTACGGGAAGTTGCCCGAGGCGTTCTTCGGGTACGGCATCCAGGGCGTGGTGCCCGCGGCGTTGAGGTAGAAGTTCCCGCACACACCGGCCGCGTACCAGGAGCTCGCGGCGTCGTTGTACTGCGACGGCAGGGTGAACTGGCCGCCCTGGGTGTAGCTGATCAGCCAGCCCCCGGAAGGGGGCCACGGGCCGTTCTGGGCGAGCTGCACGAAGGTGTCCTCCGGGGAACGCCGTTCCGCGGCCCGGCCTTCCGCGCGCTTCAGGCACACCGAGGTGTCGGGATGGGTGACATCCGGGGTCAGCGTGACGGCACAGCCGCTCAGCGGGAAGTTCCGCGGCGAGAATTCCGGCGCCGCCTGGGCCGGCGAGAAGCCGGACATCGCGGAGAGCAGAAGGCCCGCGCCCAGCGCCACGCCGAGTTTCCGGTTGGAGTTCTGCATGTGTCACGTTCCTTCGAGTCGAGAGCGTGGTGTCCACCCGGGCCGGAGGCAGCCGCCGTCCCGCGTCGGTCATGCGGACGGTGCCCGCCCGGTCGCCGGAGCGCGGGTCAGACGTAGCAGGCGGAGACGTAACCGGGGACCCGGGTGCGCAGGTCCAGCACCAGTTGCCAGGCCACGGTGCTGGTGCCGTCCGGGCAGTCGACCGGGGGGCCGGAGTCGGTCCGGTAGTAGTGAGCGCAGTCTCCGCGGTTCGCCTGGCCGACGATGCGGCCGCCGGGCGTGGCCCGGATGTTGATTCCCGTGCCGCGGAAGTCCGTGTAGGCGCCGCCGATCTGGCAGGCCTGCACGGTAGGACCTGCGGACGCGGTCGGCCGGTTCGCTGCCGCGTGGGCCGGAGCGGCGAGCGCTACGGCGGACATCGCGCAGGCGACGAGAGCCGTGCGAAGCAGTGTGCCGGTGCGCATGAGTTTCCCCCCTTGTCCGACGCCGGGTGGCCGGGTGGTGGCTCCTCCCCGGTGACGACGGTGCGCCGGTCACCGGGGCGGCCCCCGCACCGAGCCTGGCACTCCGGAGAAGCGAACTGCCAACGCTTCGAAGCGACTCGAAGTGTTTCCGGCGCCCGTCGCGGCGCGCGCAGGATGGTGAGGCCGGGAAGGGCGGGCGGACAGGCCGGGTACACCCGGCGCCTCCCTCCCTCCCGACGCCGGCGCCATGTCAGGGCGGCACCGCCGGCGGTCCGGTGGCCGCCCATGTCCGCGAAAGGCGAGAACACAGTGAAGTCCGTCAAGCGCCTCATCCGCATCGGTGCCGCCGCCGCGACACTCACCGTCCTCCCCCTGGTGGCCCTCGCCCCGGAAGCCGCCGCGAGCACCGGCGCCACCGGCGCGCGGCAAGCGGCCCCGGCCGACGAACCGTCGGGCGGAGCGGTGTTCGTCGGCGACGGTGTCCGCATCCGTTCGTGCCCCAGCACCGGGTGCGGGGTGAAGGGGCTCGGCTACCGGAGCCACTTCGTCGGCTGGTACTGCGGTGAGGTGCAGAACGGTTTCGCGCACATCTACGACTTCACGACGAAGGTGGACGGCTGGGCCGCGACGCAGTACCTGTCCTACTACTGCGACTGATCCCGCCCCCGCGCGCACCCGTCATGCGCCGTCGAGGATCCGGAGGCCGAGGGGCGTGACCGCGTGGACGACGTACTTCCCGGAACGGCGGCTGCTGACCAGTCCCCCGTCGCGCAGCACGCCCATCTGATAGGTGATGCTCGACTGCGCGATGCCCACGGCACGAGCGATGTCCGTCGAGGTGCATCCGTCCGCGCGGCCACGGCCGGCAACCGCCTCCAGGATGGCGGCGCGGGTCCGGCCGAGCAGCCGTGAGGCACACCTCCGGTCGCCCCGGTCCGGCTGCCAGGGCGGCTTGGCCACCGGGTACACCAAGGTGGGCGGCAGGTCGGGATCCGCCGGTGCGGTCGGACGCCCCCAGCAGAAGAACGAGGGCACGAGGAGCAGTCCACGGCCCCTCAGGCAGACGTCGCGGCTCACCGGGTAGTCCACTTCGAGGACCGGGTCCCGCCATGTCGCGTACGGAGCCATGCTTTCCAGGAGTCCCTGTACGCCGCCGGCGAGCAGGGCCTGTGAGCGCAGGCTGACGTCGGCTCCCACCAGAGCCCGGATCCGCGGCAGATGGGGCCTGAGGAGAGTGTCGAAGTACGTGCCGAGCGCCCGGACGACCCCCGTGAGGTCGACGGCGTCCGCCCGTGGGCCGGGGACCGACCCGCGGAGCCTGGACTGTGCCGCGTTCAGCCGGTCCAGCTGGTCCGCGACCACGTGCCGTGGCCACGCGCCGATCGCGTCCAGAGCGGCCGGCAGCTCGCCGGAGGCGTCGGGCGTGAGAAAGTCGGGGATGTAACCGGTGCTCGGTACGAGGCCGCGCAGCGGCGTCAATGCCAGCCGCAGCCTCTCGTCGTGGCGGAGTCTGTCGCGTGTCGCGTCCCGCCATGCGCCGAACTCTGTCCGCCCCTGGTCCGTCTTCAGCCGGCACATGCTGCAGACGATCTCCCACATGGGATCGGGGCTGGGTAATATCCGTACATTTTTCAGGTCATCGGCGGTGAAGTGCAGTCGGAGCACAGATGCCTTCCTGTCGGCGCGACCGGCACGTGAGCGGGCGTGTTCACCGCCGCACGGCAGAAGCGGCCGCCGCTTTCGTCCACGGCCCCGAACGGAGCCAGATCCATACTGGCCGGACCCCGGGGGATCGTGGCCGACGAGGAGCGAAGGGAGTGCTCGGCGATTCGATAACCTGGACCTTATGGTTCCCGGGGGAACGGGTCGGCGAGGCGTGCGAGAGCCGAGCTTGCACCAGTTACGTCTGTTCCTCGCGCTGGCGGAGGAACTGCACTTCGGGCGGGCGGCCGCACGCGTGTTCATCTCCCAGCCGGCGCTCAGCCAGCAGATGCGCGCGCTGGAAGAGCGCCTGGAGGTTTCCCTGCTGGAGCGCCGCGGCGGCGGCCTGCGCCTCACGGCGGCGGGAGAAGCGGTCGCCGAGCAAGCCGGAGAGGTGCTCGGCGCGATGGCAAGGCTGCTCCAGGTCTCCGCTACGCACGCCGGCGCCGTCCGGGGCAAGCTGCGCGTCGGCTCGCTCGGCGCGGAAGCGGCCATGCCGCACGCGAGGGCGGTTCTGGCCCGTCTGCGCAGCCGGCACCCCGACCTCGAGGTCGAGGTGCTCAATCTGAACTTCGTCGAGCAGTTCGACGCGCTGGCGGGCGGCGCGGTCGATGCCGCCTTCCTGCGCGGGCCGTTGCCCTCCGGCTTCCAGAGCGTCGAACTCGCCACGGAGCCCCGTGTGGTCTGCCTTCCGGCGGACGATCCGCTGGCCGGCGAGACGGAACTCTCCCTGGCCCAGCTCGCGGACCGCACGGTGGTGGACATGCCGCGTGAGGTGCCGCGGCTGTGGTGGGATCACCTCACGGTCAATCCGCGTCCGGACGGCACCGCGGTGCGTTTCGGTCCCGTGGTGCGGGACACCGAGGCCATGGTGCTCGCGGTGCTGCAGGAACGAGCGATCACCTTCCTGCCGGCGGCCGCGCGGCAGCTGTACCCGCGTCCGGGGCTCGTGTACGTGGACGCCCCCGAGCTGGGGAACTCGGTGTCCTTTCTCGCGTGGCTCCCGGCGAACCGGGACGTGCCCGCCGTGCGCGCCCTGCGGGCCGCGGCCCACTCGGCCCGTCCACCCGTCGCGGACGGGACGTGACGCCGCGTACGGAGCGGGGGCCCGGGAACCGTTCGTACTCGTCCCGCCGCGAGACGCTCGCACCGCTCGGCGCCGACCTGGTCGGGCTGTGCGGCGGCGGCCACGAGAGCCGGGCGATGCCGGGCCGCCCCGCCGACGCGCGTACCGCGGCCCGACAGGCGTACTTCCGGGTGTCTCAGCTGCCGTGCAGTGCTGTCCGCAGGAAGTCGACGGCGATCTTGCGGGCGAGGTCGGCGGCCCGGGTGTCGCGCAGGCTGTCCAGCATGAGGAAGTCGTGGACCATGGCGAGCACCCGGACCGCGGTGACGTCCACGCCGGCCTCGCGCAGCTTGTTGGCGTACTGCTCGCCCTCGTCGCGCAGGACGTCGGCCTCGTCGGTGATGACCAGGGCGGGCGGCAGACCCCGCAGCTCCTCCAGGGACGCCTGGAGCGGGGAGGCGTGCGCCTCGGCGCGCTGGGCGGGGTCGGAGGTGTAGGCGTCCCAGAACCACTTCATACCGTCGCGGGTGAGGTAGTAGCCCTCGGCGAACTGCAGGTAGGAAGGGGTGTCGAAGTCGGCGTTGGTCACCGGGTAGAGGAGGCACTGGGCCTTGAGGGCGATCCCGCCGCGCTCCTTGTTCATCAGCGCGAAGACCGCCGACATGCAGCCGCCGACCGAGTCGCCGGCCACGGCGACGCGTGAGGCGTCCAGGCCGTGCTCCGCACCGTGTTCCCCGATCCACCGGCCCACGGCGTAGTTCTGCTCCACCTGGGTGGGGTACTTCGCCTCCGGTGCGCGGTCGTAGACCGGAAAGACTCCCGCGGCGTTCGCACCGACGGTCAGTTCACGGAAAAGGCGGTCGTGGGTCTTGTCGTCGCCGAAGACCCAGCCGGCGCCGTGGATGAAGAGCACCACCGGCAGCGGCCCGGACGCCCCCTTGGGCCGGATGACGCGGGTGCGGACCGTACCCCACTCGCCGGCGTCGACGTCGACCCACTCCTCGTCGACCTCGGGGCGGGGCACGCTGGTGTCGCTCTGCAGGCCGGCGAGGATGGCACGGCCCTGCTCCGGCGGGACCTCGTAGATCCGGGGGTGCGGGTCGGTCGCCTCCGCCAGCTCCTTCGCCGCGGGTTCGAGGTACGGGGTGATCGGCGGTGGAAGATCGGTCACGCTCACTCACTCCATGTCTCGGGCACACGGGTGCCCCGTTGTGCGGCCTGACGGACCGGCCGCTGCTGTGACGGTCGCCCCCCGGGACGGCCCCTCGGTCCATCGTTGGCGCACCCACCGCAGCGCGCAACCGGCGCACACGGGCCCCCCACCGGCACCGGGCACCGGGCCGGCAGCGCCCTGTGGCCCCGGCCGAAGGAGGCGTCTCACAGTGAGACTCCCCGCACCGCCGCTCTCCGGCATGCTCAGGGCCACGCCGCACGGCACGGACGAGGAGCGGGAGGCCGGACACGGCGGCAGGGTGGCGGGGGCACAGGGAGCGGCCTGCCGGCACTGGGAGGGTTCGGGGCCCTGGCGGGCGTGTGCGGGGCGGTCGCCACAGAGGCGGGCGCTCCGGCCGGCCCCGGGGCCGCCCTCACCGGCACGGTCCCCGGCTGCTGGGAGGCACTCGGTCTGTGGCGGTGCGGCACCCGGCCCGGCGGGGCGTAAAAGACCAGCGTCTGACGGCGTCCGCCCCGCAGGGCCCGGTGTGTCAGTGCACCGTCACACGTCCGCCGCGCACAGCTCCGCCGCCAGCGCGGCGATCTCCGCGGTCTGCGAGCCGTTCAGGCGCGGGTCGCACGCGGTCTCGTAGCGGCGTGGCAGATCCTCCTCGGTGATGCCGGCGGCGCTGCCGACGCACTCGGTGACCTCGTCGGGGGTCGCCTCCAGATGCAGGCCGCCGGGCCGGCCGCCGGCCGAGCGGACGGCCGTGAAGAAGCCGCGGATCTCGGCGGCCACCGTCGCCACGTCCCGGGTCTTGTAACCACCGGCGCCGACATAGGTGTTGCCGTGCATCGGGTCGCACACCCAGACGGCCGGGTGGCCGAGCCGGGCGACCTCCGCCACCAGCGGGGGCAGCACCTCGCGCACGCGCTCCGCGCCCATCCGGGAGATCAGCACCAGACGCCCCGGCTCCCGGCCCGGGTCGAGCAGGGCGCACAGCGCGGCCAGGTCCGCGCGTTCGGTGGCCGGGCCGACCTTCACACCCACCGGGTTGTCGACACCGGACAGGAACCGCACGTGCGCCCCGCCGGGATCGCAGGTGCGTGCGCCGATCCAGGGCAGGTGGGTGGAGGTCAGGTACAGGCTGCCGGTCACGGGGTCGGGCCGTGCCTGGGGCTCCTCGTAGTCGAGCACCAGCGCCTCGTGGCTGGTCCACACGGCGGGCGCGCCGGCCGCCGGGGCGCCGGGCATCGCCCCGTCCGACACCGTCGGCTCCCGCAGCAGGGCCAGCACGTCACGCGCGTGGGCGTGGCCCTCCAGCAGCCGCGTCGCGTCGGGTACCCGGGCCGCGGGGTCCGGCGCCGGATCGTTGACCAGGTGTCCGCGGAACGAGGGCAGGACCAGCTCCCCCACGCGTTCGGTCGGTGAGGAGCGGGGTTTGGCGTACTGGCCCGCCAGCCGGCCCACCGGGATCACGGGCCGGCCGAGGGCCGCGCCGATCGTCCGGGCGGTGCCGTGCAGCAGGCCGACCCGGGCCGCGACGCCGGCCGGGGTGGGGGTCTCGAACGTCTCGGCGCAGTCGCCGAGTTGCACCATGAAGGCCTCGCCGTGCGCGGCGGCGGCGAGTGCCCGGCGCAGATCGGCGATCTCGTGCGGCCGGACGAGCGGTGCGGCCCCGGCCAGCCGGGACCGGACCCGGCCCAGCAGCGCGGGATCGGGCCAGTCGGGCTGCTGGGCGGCGGGGCGGAGCCTCCAGTCGGACGGCGTCCAGGCCGGCGGCCGGGCGGAGCGGAGCACAGCGGGCGAGGACATGGGAGATCGGCCTCCGTCATCAGGTGAGGGGAAGTGCAGTGGCGTCGTGTGCGGGCGGGGCGGTGCTGGTGGAGGCTGCGCTCAGCCGCGGGGCGACTCCCGGTACGGGGACCGCCTCCGGGCGGCTCCCGTGCGCTCACGCGCACCCGCCGCCGCTCGGGGTCCGGCTCAGGCAGCGTCGAGTGGGCCACGCGGACATCGCCGTGGCGCGCTGGTGGCACCGTCCGGGCCGGGCGCCGTTCCTCGCCGGTGACGGCGACCGGCGGGCCCTCGTGGACGGAGGCGGCCGTGAAGGCCCAGCCTCGGAATACGTGGCCCCGCACCGGTGAAAACACGGGGCAGAATACGGAACGCCCCATTCGAATGCACGAGGTATTCTCCAGGTCACTGGCTGACGGGTCAGGGCATATACGGGCACGGCGAATTCCGCGAATACCGGGATGACTTCCCGCCCGGTTCGCCGGATTGCGCGGACCGCGCGGTCGCGCGGCCGGGCGGGCTGCGACACCTCGCTCAGCCGAACCCCTCCCTGCGATCGAGGTGAAGTCGGTATCCCAGCCTCTCGGACACGAAAGAGGCGGCACGGCACCGACACACTCCCCGCTTTACCATGCTTTTACCAAGCGGGAGAAGGGCCGGTGCGCGCCGCCAGCGGCGACCCGGACAACGGGGGATATCCATTTCACGGTTCCGCACGACCACCGTGACCAGTGCAACTCCGGTGACCGTCCCCCGGATATCGCGTCGCACCGCACCCGGCGTCCGGCATCCGCACGAGGCATCCGACAAGCTCCCCCTCGTCCGCTCCGCGCCTCCCATGGAACGCGCTGCTCCGCAAAAACTCGGACTCCGGTGGAGTGCACCGGCCGGATCCCGACTCTTGTCTGTGTGGGACGCCCACGGCCCACGGTGAGCGACACCCTGGCCGTCCCCCACACACAGCAGCCCCGTGGGGGCGCGCTCTGCGCTGCCCGCACGCCATCGCCCGGCCGAGCAGAGGGAACCGCCATGCCCGACACGTCCGCACTCAAGCCCGCCGAAATGCCCACGCCGGCCGCCGCGCCCGCCGTCGTGCCCACGCCGGCCGCCGCGCCCCGGAGCCTTCCGACCGTCGCGGCCGGGGAACACCCCCCACGACCCGGCCCCCCTCCTCCAGCGCGTCGGGCGGTTCATCTCCACGTCCCGGCGTCGGGCGGCCGCCGCACACGCCCGGCTTCGCCGAGACCCGCTCCCCCGGACGCGTGCGCGGCTGCGCCGGCGTCGGCCCCGTGCCGCCCGCGGCGGACACGGACCCGCCGTCCGCGTCCCTGACCTCGCCCTTGGCCTTGTCCCCGACCAGTTCAGCCATGACACACCTCTGGTACGAACTCGCCCGCGGACTGCGTGACGAGGCCCCGTCGCCCACCCTTCAGCGCTCGGAGGAACCCGTCTTCGGAGCCGCCCCGCCCGACCGCGCCGAGCGCACCGCCGGCGCCGTCCCGACCGCCTGCGAGGGCCGCGCCCCGCGCCCCGCCACGCCCGTATCCCGGCTCTCCGACGAGCCGTGCGGGCCCCCCTACCCAGCGAAACGGATACGCCTGTGAGCGAAAGGCAGCTCGAAGTCTGCGTCATCGGTGCCGGCCCCCGGGGCCTGTCGGTCCTGGAGCGGCTGTGTGCCAACGCCCGGGAACGCGCCCAGGGAACGAAGGTCGTGGTGCACGTCGTCGACCCGTGCCGGCCCGGCGCCGGCCAGGTATGGCGCACCGACCAGTCGCACCACCTGCTGATGAACACCGTCGCCTCGCAGGTCACCCTGTTCACCGATCCGAGCGTGGAGATGGAGGGCGTCCTCGCGCCCGGCCCGAGCCTGTACGAGTGGGCGCGCGGCATCGCGCTCAGGGGCGGACCCACGGCCGACGGCGACGCCCTGGACGACCAGGTACTGGCCGAGGCCCGCGACCTGGCGCCGGACTCCTATCCGACGCGTGCCTTCTACGGCCACTATCTTCGGTGGGTGTTCGCACGGGTCGTCCGCACGGCCCCGGAGCACGTCAGCGTCGCCGTCCATCCGCTGCGCGCGGTGCGGCTGCACGACGGGCCGGACGGCCGCCAGTGCGTCACGCTCGCCGACGGCACCCGCCTCGACGGCCTGGACGCGGTGGTCATGGCCCAGGGTCATCTGCCGGTGCGCCCGAGCGAGACCGAGCAGCGGCTGGCGTCCTTCGCCCGGCGGCACACCCTGGCCTATGTGCCGCCGGGCAACCCGGCCGACCTCGACCTGTCCTCTGTGGCGCCGGGCGAGAAGGTCGCGCTGCGCGGCCTCGGCCTGACCTTCTTCGACCACATGGCGCTGCTCACCGTGGGCCGCGGCGGCACGTTCGAACGCGGCGGCGACGGGCTGCTGGTGTACCGCCCCTCGGGCCGCGAACCCGTCCTGTACGCGGGCTCGCGGCGCGGGGTGCCGTACCACTCCCGGGGCCGCAACCAGAAGGGCGCGCACGGCCGTCACGAGCCGCTCCTGCTCACCCCGTCGAAGGTCGCCGAACTGCGCCGGCGCGCCGAGCGGGACGGGCTCGACTTCGAGCGCGATCTGTGGCCGCTGATCGCCAAGGAGGTCGAGACCGTCTACTGCACGGCGCTGCTGGCCCGTCGTCAGCGCTCCGACGAGGTCCACCGGTTCCGCGAGGCGACCCTCGCGACCGGCTGGCGGTCCGCCGAGGAAGCGGCCGTGCTGGCGGCGTACGGGATCGAGGGGGCCGACCGGTGGGACTGGCGGCTCGTCGCCCGGCCGTACGGCGAGCGGGTCTTCTCCGGTCCCGCGCAGTGGCGGTCATGGCTCCTGGAGACGCTGCGCCGGGACCTGGCCGAGTCCGAACTCGGCAACGTCGACGGCCCCGTGAAGGCCGCGCTCGACGTGCTGCGGGACCTGCGCAACGAGGTCCGGCTCGTCGTCGACCACGGCGGGCTGACCGGCCGGTCGTACCGTGAGCACCTGGACGGCTGGTACACACCGCTCAACGCGTTCCTCTCCATCGGGCCGCCGCCCAGCCGCATCGAGGAGATGGCCGCGCTGATGGAGGCGGGTGTGCTGCACGTCCTCGGCCCCGGCATGCGGGTGCGGGCCGACGAGCCGGCCGGCGTGTTCGTGGTCGACTCGGCCACGGTGCCCGGATCACGCGTCGAGGTGACCGCGCTGGTGGAGGCCCGGCTGCCCGAGCCGGACCTGCGGCACACCACGGACCCGCTGCTGCGCCACCTGGCCGCCACCGGCCAGTGCCGCCCCTTCACGCTGCCCGACCCCGTACACGGCGCCTACGAGACCGGCGGCCTGTCCGTCACCCCGCGCCCCTACCACCTGGTGGCGGCCGACGGCCGCCCCCACCGGCGCCGATTCGCCTACGGCGTACCGACCGAGTCGGTCCACTGGGTGACGGCAGCCGGGATCCGGCCGGGGGTGAACTCGGTGACGCTGGGCGACTCGGACGCGATCGCGCTGGCGCTCCTCGCCCTGGCGGCGGCGCCGGTGGCCGCGGGCGACGACCGGAGGCCGGAACACACTCCCGCGGCCCCGGGCGCGACCGCGCACCGGCCCCCGCCCGCTCTGGTGGCCGGGGGCACCTTCCCGCGGCCCGCGACCGCCGATCCGCTCCCCCGCCACGAGTCCGCCCTCACGACCGTTCAGGAGACCGAGTGAACACCGACCGCCGACCGCCGGCTGCGACGTCGTCCCCCGGCGCCGCGTCGTACGCCGAACCCGCCGCGAACGCGGACCCGGCGTTCGCCGACACCGGACTGCTGTCGCCCGTGCGGGCCGGCTGCCCCGCCGAGACCGCCACGAGCGACGGCGCATGCCTGCAGGCCCTGCTCGACGCGGAGGCGGGCCTCGCCCGGGCCCAGGCCCGGCTCGGCACCGTGCCCGAGCGGGCGGCCGTCGTCATCACGTCCGCCGCCCGGGCGGAGCGGTTCGACGCGCGGTCGCTGGCGCTGGCCGCGCGGGCCGCCGCCAACCCCGTCGTCGCCCTGGTGCGGGCGCTGGCCGAGGCCGTGGCGGGGCAGGACCCCGACGCCGCGCACTTCGTGCACCAGGGCTCCACCAGCCAGGACGTCCTGGACACCGGTCTGATGCTGGTCGCGGCCCGCACCACGGAGCTGATCCTCGCCGACCTGGCCCGCACGGCGGACGCGCTGGCCGCGCTGGCCGAGCGGCACCGCGACACGCCCATGGCCGCGCGCACCCTCGGCCAGCACGCCGTGCCCACCACCTTCGGCCTCAAGGCGGCCGGCTGGCTCCAGGGCGTCCTGGACGCCGCCGAGCGGCTGCGCCGGGTCCGGGCCGACGGGCTGCCGGTGCAACTCGGCGGCGCGGCCGGCACGATGGCCGGCTACCTGGAGTACGCGCACGTCGTCGCGGGCCTCACCCCGGACGGACTCGACCGGTACGCCCGGCGGCTGCCCGCCGCCTACGCGGCCGAACTCGGTCTCGCCGAACCCTCGGTGCCCTGGCACACCGTGCGCACTCCCCTGGCCGACCTGGCGTCCGCGCTCACCGCGACCGGCGTGGCCCTCGGCACCTTCGCCGCCGACGTCCAGCTGCTGTCGCGCACCGAGACGGCGGAGGTGTCCGAGCCGGGTGCCGAGGGCCGGGGCGCGTCCTCCGCCATGCCGCACAAACGCAACCCGGCCCTGGCCGCCCTGATCCGCTCGGTCGCCTACCAGCTGCCGGGCCTGACAAGCACGCTCGCCCACGCGGCGGTCATGGACGACGAGCGGCCCGCCGGCGCCTGGCACGCCGAGTGGGAGCCGCTGCGCGCCGCCCTCAGGCTGACCGGGGGCGCCGCGCACACCGCCGCCGAGCTGGCCGAGGGCCTGTGCGTGCACGCCGACCGGATGCACGCCAACCTCGGGCTCACCCACGGCCTCGTGGTCTCCGAACGGCTGGCCGCCGCCCTCTCGCCCGACCTCGGCAGAGCCGGTGCCAAGGCCGTCGTCTCCGCCGCCTCCGCGCGGGCCGTGGCGGAGGGACGCCATCTGGGGGACGTGCTGGCCGAGGCACCCGAACTCGGCGGACGGCGCGACGCCGACGCGCTGCACGCCCTGTGTGCGCCGGAGCACTACACCGGCGCCTCCGGCCTGCTCGTGGACCGCGTCCTGGCCCGGCACCGCGACTCCCGCCCGGCGGCCCGGGGCTGACCCGGCCCCGCCCCGCACATGTCGGTGCGCCGGCGCGCGAGGACGTGCCGACGACGGCGACACGGCGCCCCGGAGACCGCGGCCGCCCCGCGCGCCGCCCTGATCCGGGGCGGCGTCGCCATCGTGCGGGGCGGGCGCCGCGCCGCCGTCCGGCTCCGGTCCGCGGGCGAGGAGGACGCGACCGTGCTGGGCCCGGGTTTCCCGGGGACATCGGTCCGGGAGGCCGGAGCGCGGTGGCGAGTACGGCCCGCAGCGGGCGCGGCGCGCCGGGACCGGCCCGGCCCGGCGCGGTGAGGAGCAGGGCCGGGTCAGGAGCCGTAGGCCCGCTCGCTCCGGCGGAAGCGCTCCACCAGGACCGCGTCCATCACCGTGGAGTCCGGTCCGACGAACTTGCCGAACTTCTCCTGGTACTTCCGGAACCAGTCCGGCCGCTCGGACAGGAAGACTCAGGCCCTCGCGCCGGCGCCAGAGCTCGAAGTGGCGGGCCACCCAGGCGTAGTTGCGCAGGGTCTGGTAGTCGAGTCCGGCGGCCTGCACGCCGGTCTGGTAGCGGTCGGCGTAGCGCTCCTGGCCGTAGACGAGCCAGTCGCCCAGGCACCAGGCGGAGGAGTCGGCGATCTGGAAGATGTGCAGTCCGGCCTTCTCCCACCGGTCGTACGAGAGGGTGGCCGGGAGCTTCAGTCCGACCCGGGTGGTCATGATCCGGTCCTGGCCGGCCGCCCGGCGGGGAAGCGCCGTGTCTCCCGCCCGGCGGCCCACCGGTAAGCGACGGTCACGCTGGTCGTGCTTGGCGATGTACTGCAACGGCTTTCTCCCGGGATTGAGGCACTGGCGTATCTCGCACCGGTCGTCGCTGCTCGAGTCATCAATCTGGCAAGCGGATAAAAACCGTAGATCACAGACACTGACGCGTCAAAGAACATTTCCGGCCGGGTGTGATCGATTTACGGCGGAAAACTTTTGCTAGAGGGCCAATTCTCGGTCACCGGGTTTCATCGGCCCTTCGGGGACCGGCCCGACCTCGGCCTCGATACCGTCGAGGAGGACCCCCAGGCCGACCCGGAACGCCTCCTGGGCCTCACGCTCCATGTACGGCTCCGCGCCGCCCGGATCCCCCTCCGCCCCGGCGACGGCGGCGCGGGTCGCCCGGGACTCCAGGTCGGCCAGCGCGGGGAAGCGCTCGGCGAAGTCGGGCGCCACCTCGGCGAGCAGGGCGGACCGCTCCGCCCACCACTCCTCGTCGGACACCCCGGTCTCCGGGGCCGCCTGCCGGTGCTCCGCGGCGACCCGGGCCATGCTCCGGACGAACTGGAACAGCACGGCGATCACGCGCCGCAGCCGCAACGGATCCAGGCCGACCCCGCCCAGGATCCGCACCACCGTCTCCAGCTGGGCGTACTCGCCCGGCCCGAGCACCGGCCGGGCCTGGGAGACCTGCAGCACCCACGGGTGGCGCAGATAGAAGGCCCAGACGTCGTCGGCCCAGGCCGTGATCGCCGGGCGCCACCCGGCGTCCGTGCCGTACGCGGTGGGCAGTTCGGCCAGCACCCGGTCGTGCATGAGGTCGACCAGTTCGCTCTTGCTCGGGACATACGTGTAGAGCGCCATGGCGGTCCGCCGCAGCCGCGCCCCGACCGCCCGCATCGACAGGGCCGCCATCCCCTGCTCGTCGGCCACCGCGATCCCCGCGTCGACGATCGTGTCCACGTCGAGCCCGGGCTTGGGCCCCGGACCCGTCCTGACGTTCGCGGAATCGGCCGACCGCCAGAGCAGAGCCATGGAGCGGCGGGCGTCACCCTGTCCGGCAAAAACAACCACCTTGCAACTCCTTACTACATAAAGTAACCTCACCCCGAGGCATCTCTTTACAGCGTAAAGATACCAGGTGGGGCCCGGCCCACCCACGGGAATGCCCAACGTACTCGGAAGGGTTTCCATGGCAGAGCTCCCCGTCTCGTTCCTCCTGGTCACCGATGTCACGCGGCTCACCCCGCGGATGGCCCGCGTGACGTTCGAGGCCGATCATCTCGACGACTCCGTCGGCCGGAGCCCGGACCAGCAGCTCAAGCTCTGCTTCCCCCGACCCGGCCAGCAGGAGCCCGTCCTGCCCGAGCAGTCCGACGACGCGACCAGCTGGTACCAGGCGTTTCTGGCCATCCCGGAGGACGAGCGGCCGTGGATGCGCAGCTTCACCCTGCGCCGGCGCGTCCCCGGGACCAGGACCATCGAGATCGACTTCGTCCTGCACGGCGACACCGGCCCCGCCACCAGCTGGGCGGGATCCGCGAAGCCCGGCGACCGGCTCGGCATGGTCGGCCCGTCGGCGCTCTACGCCCGGCCGGTCTCCCTGACGGACTCGATCACGGACGCCGACTGGCTGCTGCTGGCCGGCGACGAGACGGCACTGCCCGCCATCGCCACCCTGCTGGAGGCCCTGCCGGAGGGGACCCGCGCGGTGGCCTACCTCGAAGTCGCCGACGGCGCCGAACGGCAGACCTTCCGGACGGCCGGCGACGTCACCCTTCACTGGCTGTACCGCGACGGCGTCTCGGCGGGCCGCAGCGAGGTGCTGACCGACGCCGTCCGCGCGGCCGAGTTCCCGCCCGGCCGCCCCTTCGCCTGGCTGGCCGGCGAGTCGGGCACGGTCCGGGCGCTGCGCCGGCACCTGGTCGGCGAACGCGGG
Organism: Streptomyces sp. NPDC042638; assembly: GCF_040647235.1. Taxonomy (NCBI): domain Bacteria; kingdom Bacillati; phylum Actinomycetota; class Actinomycetes; order Kitasatosporales; family Streptomycetaceae; genus Streptomyces; species Streptomyces sp. NPDC042638. The sequence goes on along the minus strand of NZ_JBEZBT010000006.1, from coordinate 148,242 downwards.
CTGGACAAGCGGTCGATCGACTTCAGCGGCTACTGGCGGCTCAAGCTGACCCAGGACGACGCCCCGACCGCCGAGGACATGGCCGAGGCGCAGGAACGGCTGGCCGAGTACCAGGCCGCCACCGACGACCAGTCCTGACCAGCCGCGGGCGGAACCCGGTTCCCGTCCGGGGCCGCCGTGACCCGGCCGGAGAGCGGCCGGCCGGAAAGAAGGATCCCATGATCACAGTGCGAGGACTCGCCCGCCGGTTCACCGTGCGGGGGCGCACCGTCGACGCAGTGAAGGGCATCGACATCGATGTGGCGGCCGGGGAAGGTCGGGTTCCTCGGCCCCAACGGGGCGGGAAAAACCACGAGCTTACGGATGCTGACCACCCTGCTGCGGCCCACCGGCGGGACCGGCACCGTGGCCGGCTGCGACCTGCTGACCGACCCGCAGGGAGTCCGGCGCCGGATCGGCTACGTCGCCCAGGGCGGCTCCACCTGGCCGGAGTCCAGGGTCACGGAGGAGATCGAACTGCAGGCCCGGCTGTACGGCCTGTCCCGGGCCGAGGCGCGGCGGCGCGGAGCGGCGCTCGCGGAGCGACTGGACCTGGCCGGTCTCGACCAGCGCCCCGCCAAGACGCTGTCCGGCGGTCAGCGCCGCCGGCTGGACATCGCGCTCGGGCTGGTCCACGACCCGGCCCTGGTCTTCCTGGACGAGCCCACCACCGGGCTGGACCCGCAGAGCCGGGCCAACCTGTGGGACCACGTCCGCCGGACGCGTGCCGAGCAGGGTATGACGGTCTTCCTCACCACCCACTACCTCGACGAGGCCGACGCCCTGTGCGACCGGATCCTCGTCACCGACCACGGCACGATCGTCGCCGAGGGCACCCCGGACGAGCTCAAGGCCCGCGTCGCCGGTGACGCGGTCACCGTCGAGGTCGCCGCCGGCCGGTCCGCCGAGGCGGCCGGCCTCGCGGAAGGGCTGTCCGGCGCACACGAGGTCACCGCCACCGCCGACACCGTGCGCTTCCGGGTGCCGCGCGGCGACGCGGCCCTGCCGGAGCTGCTGCGCACCCTCGACGGCCACGGGATCGCCATGGTCTCCGTCAAGGTCAGCGGGCCCACCCTGGACGACGTGTTCCTCAGCCTGACCGGGCGCTCCCTGCGCGACGAGGAGGCCGCCCCCGAGGCGAAGGAGGCCGCGCATGCTGCGTGACACCCAGCTGATCTTCCTGCGGGACATGAGGCTCTCGCTGCGCAATCCGACCTGGCTGATCATCGGGATCATGCAGCCGCTGCTGTATCTGTTCCTCTTCGGCCCCCTCATGGTCACCGTGGTCCGCCACACCCCCGGCTTCCCCTCCGGCGACGCCTGGGAGGTGCTCACCCCGGCGCTCATCGTGCAGACGGCACTGTTCAGCGGCTCCTTCGCCGGGGTCGGGCTGCTCACCGAGTACCGGGTCGGCGTGGTCGACCGCTTCCGCGGCACCCCGGCCAGCCGGTCCGCCCTGCTGTTCGGCAAGGTCCTCGCCCAGGCCGTGCAGGCCACCGCCCAGTCGGCGCTGATCGTGCTGGTGACCCTGCTGGTCTTCGGCCTCGACGCACCGGTGACCGGCGTCCTGCTCAGCCTCGCGAACGCCGCGGTCCTGGCCATCACGCTGTCCTCGGGGTCGTACGCGCTGGCGATGGTCCTCAAGAGCGAGGCGGCGTTCCCCTCGCTGATGAACGCGGTGCTGCTGCCGCTCCTGCTGCTGTCCGGCGTGCTGCTGCCGGTCACGCGGCAGCTGGCTCCCGGATGGCTGTACCAGCTGGCCCGGATCAACCCGCTGACCCATGTGGTGGACGCCGAACGCGCCGCGTTCCGCGGGGACATGAGCGCGGCGGGGCTGCTGACCGGCTCCCTCGTGCTGCTGCTCATGGCCGCGCTCGCCCTGCTGTGGGGCACGCGCACGTTCCAGAAGGAGAACGCCTGACGGCGCCGTACCGGCGTCCCACCGGACCGGGCTCCCTCTCGTCCCCCGGAGAGGGAGCCCACCCGTACCACCGAGGAGCACATTGTGAGGACCGACGCCATCAGGGTGACCGGTGCCAGGGAGAACAACCTCAAGAACGTCTCGCTGCGGATCCCGAAGGGGCGGCTGACCGTCTTCACCGGTGTCTCCGGGTCGGGCAAGTCGTCGCTGGTCTTCGACACCATCGCGGCCGAGGCCCGGCGGCAGCTCAACGAGACGTTCACGGCGTTCGTCCGCACCTTCCTGCCCGACCTCGATGTCGTCGAGAGCGCCGACTGGATCACCGACCTGGGCCCCGAGGGAGGACGCGGCGGCGGACGCGTCCTGTTCGAGGGCACCCCGGCCGACCTCCTGAAGACCAGCGGCTCCCACACGGCCGAATACCTGCGCAGGCACCTGCCGGCCGCCTGACCCGGACGTCGGTCGATCACCGAGGCCGCGAGGCCGAGGCACGGGCCGGCGGGACGGCCCGCGGGAAGCCTTTCCCGCGCGTCCCGTCGGCCCGACCCGTGTCGCCGGCTCCCCCGGCCGGGGCCGGCGGCGGCCCTGCCTGCATGTGAGGGCCGCCGATCGGGTGAACCGTGGCGCGCCCCGGCCGGGCGGAGGCCAAGGGAGACGGAGCCGTCGCGTGTTTTGGGCGGATGTGGGGAGCGCTGCGAAGTGGCAGCCTGGTAATTGCCTGGCCAAACTGAAACAGGCGGTCCGCGATCAGAATGATCCGACCGGCTGATCGTATCCGCGCGTCCTCAGGAGATCGAATGGTGGAGCAGTCCTCCGAGGTCCCCATATCAGGGCCGGAAGAACCTGCCGTCTCCTTGAGCGACACCGGTCCGGCCAGAGTGGAGACCGAAAACAAACTCGCGGCGGCACTCGCCGAACTCGTCGGCACCGAACACGTTCCGGCCGAAAGCCACTTCTTCACCGACCTCGGCGCCAATTCCTTGGTAATGGCCCAGTTCTGCGCCCGGCTGAGGAAAATTCCCGACCTGCCCTCCCCCTCCATCCGGGACATCTACCGGCACCCCACGATCCGAAGCCTGACGGCGGCGCTGGCGCCGGCCGCGCCCGCCCTCGCCGACGCGGCCGACACCGCGCCGGCGCCCGAGGCGGCCCCGCCGCCCCCGGTGGCCCGCGCGAGCCGCTTGAGCCATGTGCTGTGCGGCACGGCCCAGTTGCTGGCCTTCCTCGTGTACTCCCTGGTCTCCGGGTTCGTCACCGCCGCCGGGTACGAGTGGATCGCCGCCGCTGCGGGCCTGTTCGAGATCTACCTGCGCTCGCTCCTCTTCGGCGGCGCCGGGCTCATCGCCCTGTGCGCCTTCCCGGTCGTGGTGAAGTGGCTCCTCGTCGGCCGGTGGAAGCCGGGTGAGTTCCCTGTGTGGGGGCCGGCGTATCTGCGCTTCTGGCTGGTCAAGGTGCTGCTCCACGCCAATCCGATGGTGTTCCTCGTCGGGACCCCGCTGTACGTGCTGTACCTCCGGGCCCTCGGCGCGCGGATCGGCAAGGGGGTCACGATCCTCTCCCGTTCCGTTCCGGTCTGCACCGACCTGGTGACGATCGGCGCCGGCACGGTGATCCGCAAGGACTCCTTCTTCCTGGGCTACCGGGCCCACGCGGGCCGCATCCAGACCGGCCGGGTCACGCTCGGGCGGGATGTGTTCATCGGCGAGAAGACGGTCCTGGACATCGACACCTCGATGGGCGACGGCGCACAGCTCGGCCACACCTCCTCGCTGCACCGCGGCCAGGCGGTGCCGGACGGCCGGCACTGGCACGGATCCCCGGCGGAGCCCACGCACATCGACTACCTGCGGATCGCTCCGGCCAAGGTCGGCACCGGACGCCGGGCCTGGTTCGGCCTCGTCACCATGCTGCAGATGATCTTCCTGTACGTCCCGCTCGCCATCGGCGGCGTGTACATGTTCTTCACCGAGGTACCGGCTGTCGGCAAGCGGCTCGATCCGGAGACGGCGGCGTTGTCCCCGTCCCAGCTGATCACCGACGCGCTCGCCGTCTCCCTCGCCCTGTTCTGCGGTTTCGTCGTACTGGCCCTGGTCGCGCTGTACGCCGTTCCGCGGCTGATCGGACTGGTCGTCAAGCCCGACCGGACCTATCCGCTCTATGGATTCCGCTACGCGGCGCACCGGGCGACGGCCCGCCTGACGAACATCAAGTTCTTCGCCTGGCTCCTCGGTGACAGCTCCTACATCGTGCACTATCTGCGCGGGGTCGGATATGACTTGTCACGGATCGAGCAGACCGGATCCAATTTCGGTACGGAAATGGCGCACGAAACCCCGTTGCTGGTGTCCGTCGGCACCGGGACGATGGTGGCCGACGGTCTTTCCGTGGTCAACGCGGACTACTCCAGTACGTCCTTCCGGCTTTCCCGGGTGACGATCGGGCCGCGCAATTTCCTGGGCAACAACATTGCCTATCCCGCGGGCGGCAGGACGGGTGACAACTGCCTCCTCGCGACGAAGGTGATGATTCCCCTCGACGGCGAGGTCCGCGAAGGCGTGGGGCTCCTCGGTTCGCCGTCCTTCGAGATTCCGCGCTCGGTGGACCGCGACTCACGGTTCGACCACCTAAGGTCGGGCGAGACGCTGCGCACCCGTCTCGCCGCGAAGAACCGGTACAACCTCCGCTCGATGGCCCTGATGCTGTTCGCACGCTGGCTGCACACCTTCGGGCTCACCCTGCTCGCCCTCGCCTCCATCGATCTGTACGGCGTGATCGGGGACGTCGTGATCGCCGTCTATCTGGCGCTGACACTGGCGCTGTCCACCGCGTACTACATCCTGCTGGAACGCTGCCTGCTGAGGTTCCGCAGGCTGAGCCCCGATCTGTGCTCCATCTACGACCGCAGGTTCTGGCAGATCGAGCGCCTGTGGAAGGTCCCCTCGCACTGGCTGAACATCTTCAACGGCACACCCTTCAAGGCTCTCGTCTGGCGCCTGATGGGCGTCCGCATCGGCAGCAGGGTGTTCGACGACGGCTGCTACGTGACCGACCGGACCCTCGCGGTCATCGGCGACGAGTGCACCCTCAACGCCGGCACCAAGATCCAGTGCCACTCGCAGGAGGACGGCACCTTCAAGTCCGACGGCATCACGCTGGGCGCCGGCTGCACGCTGGGCGTGGCCGCCCATGTGCACTACGGCGTGACCATGGGCGACGGTTCGGTGCTGGCGCCCGACTCCTTCCTCATGAAGGGCGAGGAAGTCCCCCCGAACGCGCAGTGGGGCGGCAATCCGGCCGTGGACAGGCCCGAGGCAGGCGGCCCGCCCGGCGCCCCGGACAGAGCGGTGCGGGCGACCAGTGCCACTGCGGCTGCCACGAGTTGAGGAAGGCCATTCGATGGGAACGCGCGTGGAAGCTGACCGGGAGTTCTGGCACCGTGCACTGACCGCCGGAGGCGTCACCGCCGTACCGCGCTGGGTCCGGGAGCCGGTGCCGGGAACGCTGGAGCAGGAGATGGCGGTCCCGGACGACGTGGCGACCTCGGTGCGCGCGCTGGTGCGGCGGTCAGGACTGCCGCTCAGCTCGGTGCTGCTGGCGGCGCACGCGAAGGTGCTGGCCGCGCTCTCCGGCGAGCACGAGGTGGTGACGGGTTACACCGCGGGAGTGCGCGGTGAGCCGCTGCCGTGCCGCCTGGAGGTGCCCCCGGGCTCCTGGCGGGCCCTGGTGTCGGCCGCCGAGCACGCCGAGGCGGAGGTGCTGGCGCACCGGGAGTTCCCGGTGTCCGGGCTGCGGCGGGAACTCGGGCTGAGCGAGCCGTCGTACGAGGTGGTGTTCGGCCCCATGGGCGCCGGGGAGGCGCACGCCGACGACGGTGTGCTGCATGTGCGCTGGTGCGACCGGGGCGGACGGCTGGTGCTGCGCCTGCGCTGCCGCACGGACGTGCTGGACGCCGACGGCGCGATGCGGGTCGGCGGCTACCACCTGAAGGCGCTCCGGCTGCTGGCGGCCGGCCCGGACGCCGACCACACCCAGCAGAGCCTGCTCTCGGCCGGGGAGGTGCGCGAGCAGCTGGAAGGGCTGGCGGGACCGCGCCGGACGCTGCCGGACGCCCGCGCGCACGAGCTGTTCGAGCAGCGGGTACGGGCACATCCGCACGCGGTGGCCGCGGTCCACGGCGAGCGCGAGTGGACGTACGGCGAGCTGAACGCGCGTGCCAACCGGCTGGCGCGGGCGCTGCTGGAGCGCGGTCTGGGACGGGAAGGCGTGGTCGCCGTCGTCACCGAGCGGAACCTCGACTGGCTGGCGGCGACGCTGGCGGTGTTCAAGGCGGGCGGTGTGTACCTGCCGATCGAGCCGCACTTCCCGGCCGGCCGGATCGCGGCCATGCTGGCGCGGGCGGAATGCCGGCTGGTACTCACGGAGTCCGGCAGCACAGAGACCCTGGACGAGGCGCTGGCCACCCTGCCGGGAACCGAGAAACTGCCCGTCGAGACGGCGTACGCGGAACCGCACGCGGACGACGACCCGGGTGTGCCGGTCGAGGCCGGCCGGCTGGCCTACATCTACTTCACCTCCGGCTCCACCGGTGAGCCGAAGGGGGCGATGTGCGAGCACGCGGGGATGCTGAACCACCTGTTCGCCAAGATCGACGACCTGGGGATCGGCGAGGGGTCCGTGGTGGCGCAGACGGCCCCGCAGTGCTTCGACATCTCGCTGTGGCAGCTGGTGTCGGCGCTGCTGGTCGGCGGCCGGACCCTGCTGATCGGCCAGGACGTGGTCGTGGACGTGGAGCGGTTCGTCGACACGCTGGTGCGCGGCCGGGTGGCCGTGGCGCAGGTCGTGCCCTCCTACCTGGACGTCGTCGCCGCGTACCTGGAACAGCACCCCCGCGCACTGCCGGACCTGCGGTGCGTGTCGGTGACCGGTGAGGCGTTGAAGCGGGAGCTGGTCCAGCGCTGGTTCGCGATCCAGCCGGGCATCAGGCTGCTCAACGCCTACGGCCTGACCGAGACGTCGGACGACACCAACCACGAGGTCCTCACCGGGGTTCCCGACCGCGTCCTGCTGGGCCGGGCGGTGAACAACGTCCGGGTGTACGTCGTGGACGAGCACCTGTCGCTGGTGCCCCTGGGCGCCCCGGGCCTGATCGCGTTCTCCGGTGTCTGTGTGGGCCGCGGGTACGTCAACGACCCCGAGCGGACCCGGGAGGCCTACCGCACGGACCCGTACCGGCCCGGTGAGCGGCTCTACCTGGGCGGCGACCGGGGCCGCTGGCACCCCGGCGGCAAGCTGGAGTTCCTCGGCCGCCGGGACAACCAGGTCAAGATCCGCGGCTTCCGGATCGAGATCGGTGAGATCGAGAACACCCTGCTGCGCGTGGACGGGGTGCGCGACGGCGCGGTGGTCGTCGCCGAGCGGGGCGGCGGCAACAAGCATCTGATCGCCTTCCACACCGGCAGCCGGCACCAGCCGGACGTGCTGCGCGAGGCGCTCGCGGCGGCGCTGCCCGCCTACATGGTCCCCTCGGCCTTCCACTGGCGGGACAGCCTGCCGCTGACCGCCAACGGCAAGATCGACCGCAAGGCCCTGACCGCTCAGGCCCAGCAGGAGGCGCGGGACGCGCAGGACGCGCGGGGCACCGCGCCGGACGCGGCGGGCGGGGACGCGCTCAGCCCGACCGAGCGCAGGCTGGCGGCGGCCTGGGCCGAGCTGCTGGGCGTGCCCGAGCACCGGATCGCGCCGACGGACCACTTCTTCGACTCCGGCGGCACCTCCCTGACGGCCGTCCGGCTCAGCGTCGCCCTCGACCGCGCGGTCTCCCTGAAGGACATCACCCGCCATCCGGTGCTCGCCGACCTGGCCGCCGTCCTCGACGGCACCACCCGGCAGCGCCCGGGGCTGCTCCAGCCCGTGTCGGAAGGCGGTGCGCCGGACCGGGCGCTGGTCTGCTTCCCCTACGCGGGCGGCAACGCGGTCAACTACCGGCCGATGGCGGCGGCACTGGCCGGCAGCGGGCCCGCGGTCCTCGCCGTGGACCTGCCCGGCCACGACCTGGCGGCCCACCGTGAGCCGTTCGTGCCGATCGCGGAGGTGGCCGACCGGGTCGCCGCCGAGATCGCCGCGCGCGGTCTGACCCAGGTGATGCTGTGGGGCCACTCGTCGGGCGCGGCGGCGGCCCTGGCGACGGCCTTCCGGCTCCAGGAGCGCGGGGTGCGGGTGACCCGGGTGTTCCTCGGCGCGCAGCTGCTCGGCAGCGTCGCCGAGCGCAGCGCCGGGATCGCCGAGCTGACGAGCCGCAGCGACGCCCGGATCGCCGCCGCGCTGAGCGCGGACAGCGGCTACCCGGAGCTCGCCGAACTGAACGAGCGGCACGCCGAGCACATCGGTGCCGCCTACCGGCACGACTGTCTGGCCGCCCACCGCTACTTCCTGGCGGCTCTGGAGTCCCCGCCCCCGGTGAAGCTGTCCGCGCCGGTGTCGGTGGTCGTCGCCGCGGACGACCCGCACACGGCCGGGCACGCCGAACGCCACCGCGACTGGCTGCTCCTGGCCGAGCACGTCGATCTGCACGAACTGGCCGACGGGGGCCACTACTTCCTGCGCACCCGCCCGGCCGAGGCGGCCCAGGCCGTCCTGAGCGCGGCCGTACCCCTGGCCTCCACCTGAAGGCCCCGTCCCGCACCGGACGGGCTACCGAGAGGAAAACCGAGATGCCGTCCTCATCCCTGGCAGCACCGCTCGATGTGGAGCTGCGGCCGGACCGGCCCGCGCTGCTGCGTGTCGATCCGCCGGGCGACGCCGCGAGCTGGGCGGCCGACCACCGCGAGGCGTTGCGCGCGCAGGTCACCGAGCACGGGGCGCTGCTCGTACGCGGCCTCGGCCTGAAGGACGCGGACCAGGTCGGCGCCGTCTTCGCGCGGCTGGCCGGCGGGCTCATGACGGAGACGGAGGCGTTCGCGCCCCGCGATCCCGAGGGCCCCGGGCTGTACTCCTCCACGCCCTGGCCGGCCAACCAGCCGATGTGCATGCACCACGAGCTGAGTTACCCGCTCGAGGTGCCCGGCCTGATGCTGTTCGCCTGCCTGACCGCGCCCGAGCAGGGCGGGGCGACGGCCGTGGCCGACGCCGAGCAGGTGCTCAAGGCCCTGCCCGCCGAGCTGACGGAACGTTTCGAGCGGGCGGGCTGGCTGCTGACCCGCACCTACACCGACGAGATCGGGGCCTCCCTGGCGGAGTCCTTCGGCACGGACGACCGCGCCGGGATCGAGCGCTACTGCCGTGCGAACGCCATCGACTTCACCTGGCAGCCCGACGGCTCCCTGCACACCGAGCAGCGCCGCAGTGCCGTCGTACGGCATCCGCACACGGGCCGGCGCTGCTGGTTCAACCAGATCGCCTTCCTCAACGAGTGGACGCTGGCCCCGGAGGTGCGGGAGTACCTGGTGGACGAGTACGGCGCGGACGGTCTGCCGTTCAACACCCGCTGCGGGGACGGCACCGCGATCGGCGAGGACGTCGTCCAGGTCGTCAACGCCACGTACGAGGAGCACACGCGGCGCGAACCCTGGCAGGCCGGTGACCTGATGCTGGTGGACAACATCCGCACCGCGCACAGCAGGGAGCCCTACACCGGAGAGCGGCGGATCCTGGTCGGCATGGCCGAGCCGCTGCGCCTGGCCGACGGCTGCCCCGCGCCCGAGGGGAGCGGACGATGACCGATCTGCTGTCGACCACCGACCGCGCGGCGGGACCCGAGCCGGCCGGGGTGCCGAGCTTCGCGGTGATCTCCGGTGAGCAGGTGAAGAAGGCGCTGGAGGGGTCCGAGAAGCAGCTCGTGGAGCTGGTCGAGGCGACCTACCGGCTGCACGGCGCCGGGGAGTCGGTCAACCCGCCGTCGTACTTCCTGCGCTTCCCCGACCGTCCGACGGCCCGGATCATCGCGCTGCCGGCGTCCATCGGCGGGTCGGTCCACGTGGACGGCCTGAAGTGGATCTCCTCCTTCCCGGAGAACGTGAAGGAGGGGCTGCCGCGGGCCTCCGCGGTGCTCATCCTCAACGACCACGACACCGGCTACCCGTTCGCCTGCCTGGAGAGCTCCATCATCAGCGCGACCAGGACCGCCGCGTCCGCGGCGCTGGCGGCGGACTGGCTCAGCCGCAACCGCCCCCGGCCCCGCCGTGTCGGGTTCTGCGGTACGGGCCTGATCGCCCGCTACATCCACACGTTCCTGGCGCGCACCGGCTGGAGCTTCGACGCGATCGGCGTGCACGACCTGTCCGCCGACAGCGCCGAGGGCTTCTGCGGCTACCTGCGGCAGTCCGGTGCCGACGAGCCGGTCACCGTCCACGACAGCGCGGAGAACCTCATCCGCTCCAGCGATCTGGTGGTCTTCGCCACCGTCGCCGGCCGTCCGCACGTGATGACCCCGGGCTGGTTCGACCACAACCCGGTCGTGCTGCACGTGTCGCTGCGCGACCTGGCCCCCGAGGTGCTCCTCGCCTCGGCGAACTTCGTCGACGACGTCGAGCACTGCCTGAAGGCGGAGACCTCGCCCCACCTGGCCGAGCAGCGCACGGGCAGCCGCGACTTCCTCAACGGCACGCTCAACGACGTGATGCTGGGCCGGGCCGCCCCGCCGCAGGACCAGCCGGTGATCTTCTCCCCCTTCGGCCTCGGCGTCCTCGACCTGGCCGTCGGCAAGTACGTCTACGACCAAGTGGCCCGGACGGGCCAGCTCCGCATCATCGACGACTTCTTCCACGACCTGCGCCGGTACGGCTGAGGCCGTAGTCCTCAGCCGTAGCTATCAGGAGGTCTGCCGTGCCCGTCATCTCCGCTCCCCACGCCTTCAACGAAGGCAGTCTCTTCGTCGATCTGGCGTCGATATTCGGATACCGCCTCTACCTCAAGTGCGAGGGCTTCAACTTCGCCGGCTCCATCAAACTGAAGGCCGCGAACGAGATGGTGGAGAGCGCCGAGCGGGACGGAAGCCTGACACCGGATTCCATCCTCGTCGAGTCCTCCTCCGGGAACCTCGGCGTCGCGCTCAGCATGATCGCCGCGAGCAAGGGCCACCGGTTCCTGTGCGTGACCGACTCCCGGTGCAACCTGTCGACCAAACTGCTGATGGAGGCACTCGGCAGCCAGGTGCACGTCGTGACCGACCTGGACGCCAACGGCGGGTTCCTCGGCACGCGGCTGGAGTACGTCCGGTCGCTGTGCGCCTCCGACGACCGGTACGTGTGGCTCAGCCAGTACACCAACGCGGGGAACTGGCGGGCGCACTTCCGCACGACGGCGCCGGAGATCGCCGGCCAGTTCCCGCGCCTGGACGTGCTGTTCCTCGGGACGGGCACGGCCGGCACGCTCATGGGCTGCGCACGCTACTTCCGCGAGTGGCACCGGCCGGTGCGGATAGTCGCCGTGGACAGCGTCGGCTCGGTCGCCTTCGGCGGCAAGCCCGGCCGCCGGATGATCCCCGGGCTGGGCATGAGCATGCGTCCCCCGCTGCTCGACGAGTCGTACGTGGACGAGGTGGTCCGGGTGGAGGAGGCGGACACCATCCGCACCTGCCACCGGCTGGCGAGGCGCGGCTTCCTGTTCGGCGGCTCCACGGGGACGGTGGTCAGCGCGGCGACGGACTGGCTGGCCCGGCACGACCGCAGCGACCTCACGGCGGTGGCCGTGGCGCCCGACCTCGGCGAGCGCTACCTGGACACCATCTACCAGTCCAACTGGCTCCAGGACCTCTACGGCGAGCACCTGCTCGACTCCACGGGGGCCGGCTCCTGGGACGGGGAGTCCGCGTCACGGGCGCCGGGCCGCCGCGAGGGGCCCTGAGGGCGCCCGGGCGGGCCGGCTCTGCGCGGCGGGCGGGTCTGCCCGGCTCAGGTCTCGACGAGCGCGCCGGCCCGGGCCCGCCACGGGATCCAGAAGGCGGTCACCGTGACGATCAGGGCCGAGGCGGCCACCGTGGCCATGCCGAGGGTCAGGCTCGCCGCGCCCGCCACGAACCCGATCAGCGCCGGTCCGCCCAGCAGACCGGTGGTGCCCATCGCGGCGACCAGGGCGAGGGCGTCCGAGCCGCGTTCGGCCGCCGCCACGTACACGCACGGGGTGACGGCCGCCGCGCCGAGACCGACGCAGGCGAAGCCGAGCAGTGTGGGGACCACTCCGCCGGCGAGCAGGGCGAGGGCCAGGCCGGCGGCGGCCACCGCGCTGCCCGTGCGCACGACCGGTCCGTCGCCCCAGCGGGTGCGCCACCGGTCCGCGCACACCCGGGCCAGCAGCATCGTCACGGAGACGACCGCGATGCCGAGCGGGGCGACGCTCGCCGACGCCTGGACGACGTCCTTCAGGTAGAGCGTCGACCAGTCGTTCATCGCGCCCTCGGTGATCGTGCCGAAGGCCATCGCACAGCCCATGAGGAGAGTCGTGCCGGAGGTGAGCGCGCGGCGCACGCGCCGCCTCGGCTCGTCGGCGGCGGCACGCGGCTCCCGGCCGGGCAGCAGGCCCGGCCGGGCGCCGCCGAGCAGGAGCAGCAGCAGGATCCCGGCGGCGGTGAAGTGGGCCGGGACGGACCCGGTCAGGGTGGTGACGCCGGACGCCAGCAGGGCGGCGGCGAGCAGCCCGGCGCTGAAGGTGGCGTGCAGCTGGGACATCGCGGTGCGGTCGAAGACCTTCTCCAGTGCGGCGCCCTGCGCGTTCATCGCCACGTTGAGGCAGCCGACGGCGACGCCGTCGGCGCACACGGCGAGCAGCGCCAGCGGGAAGTTCGGCACGGCCGACAGGGCCGCCAGGACCAGGATCAGGCACACGGCGGAGGCGAGGGACAGGAGCCGGGAGCCGAGCCGCCGCATCAGGACGGCGACCAGCGGGAAGGAGGCCGCCGCTCCGGCCCCGCAGGCCATCAGCAGCAGGCCCACCTCGCCGGCGCCCAGGTCGAGCCGGGCCCTGAGCGCGGGCAGGCGGGAGATCCAGGTGCCGTACTGGAAGCCGAGGAAGCAGAACAGCGCCGCGACGGACCACTTGGCGCGGGAAAAGGACCGCTCGGGCATCAGACGGCCTCCCGGGCCTGGTACGGGTGGGGTACGGCGGCCACCCGGGCGCTCATGTAGACCGCGCCGTCGCCGTAGTGCGGCGGGACGGGGGCCGCCGGGTGGGCGTGGTAGCCGTTGGCGCGCCAGAACGGCTCCTTGTCCGCGACGGCGACCAGCGAGACGGTCTCGAAGCCGCGGGCGCGGGCCGCCCCGGTCAGCCGGCGCACCAGCCGGGTGCCGAGTCCCCGGCGCCGCAGCGGCGCGCCGATGACGAGGTCGTGCAGGTGCAGGTTGGTCGTGCGGTGGACGGCCTGTTCGGGGCGGCCCAGGTCGGGGCAGCGGAACCGGGGGTAGGGCAGGGCGAGGACGTAGCCGGCGAGCCGGCCGTCGAGCTCCAGCACGAAACAGGTGCCTGCCGAGGCGCGGGCCCGGGAGCGCAGGAGCCGCTCGCCCTCGGCGAGGGAGAGCTCCTCGTACGCCTCGCTCTCCAGGGCCGCCAGCTGGGGCCAGTCGGCCTCGGTGATGCCCCGTATGACGTCTGTCATGTCAGTGCTGTCCTTCCGGGCCGCGTACGCACACGCACGGCAGCGGGCGGATGCCGTTGAAGCCCTGGGTCGTGTAACTGGTGGCGTAGGCGCCGGCGGACAGGATCCACACCGGGTCGCCGGAGGCCGCGGCGCGGGGCACGCGCGCCGGGTGCCGGCCGCCGCCGTAGGCGTCGTCGCTGTCGCAGGTGGGGCCGGCGACGACGGCGGACACGTACGCCTCGCCGGCCTCGTCGGCCTGCGCCGGGAAGACCAGCCGGTGCCGGATCTGGTCCATCTCGTACAGGCCGTTGAACTTGCCCGCGCTCAGGTACAGCCAGCGGGCGCGGGACCCGTCCGGCTGGGCCCGTTCGGTCAGCCGGTACACATGGGCCCTGACCGCGCCGTGGTCGGCGACCAGGTGCCGGCCCGGCTCCAGGACCAGGTCGAGCGGGGCGGCGGTCAGTCCGGCCAGCCGCTCCATGCCCTCGCGGATCACCGCGAACATCTTGTCCAGCGGCGGGTCGAGGGGGTTGCCGTGCCGGTCGAGGTAGCCGCGCGCGGGCAGACCGCCGCCGAGGTTGACGTGGTCCGGCACGATCCCCAGCCCGTCCAGCGCCACCAGCGTCTCGGCGAGCGAGTCCAGGGCCCGCTGCCAGGCCTCGCCGGTCATCTGCTGGGAACCGACGTGCACGGACAGGCCGGCCGGGACGAGGCCGGCCGCGCGGGCCGTGGCCAGGACGCGGACGGCGTCGTCCGGGGCGCAGCCGAACTTGCGGTTCAGGCCCCACAGGGCGCCCTCCCCGCTGGTGGTCAGGCGGCAGAACACCCGGGCGGCGGGGGCGTGCGCGGCGATCGCGGTGACGTCCTCGACGCTGTCGGTGGCGAAGGTGCGCACGCCCAGGCGGTGGGCTTCGGCGATGTCGTGGTCGGACTTGACGGTGTTGCCGTAGTGGATGCGGTGCGCCTGCGCTCCGGCACGCAGGGCTTGCCGGATCTCGGCGGGACCGGCGGCGTCGAACCCGGCGCCGCGGGCGGCGAGGCAGCGCAGGACGTCGTCCACGGGGCAGGCCTTGAGGGCGAACCGGATCCTGACGCCGGGCAGCTCGCCCAGCAGGGTGTCGTACTGGTGCTCGATGCCGGTGAGGTCGTAGACGAGGCGGTCGGCCGGGGCGGCGGCGAGTGCGGCGGCCAGGGGGGCGCTGATGTGCACGGTCACCGGTCCCCGTGCCCGGGTGCGGTGCGCCGGGCCGCGTCGACCAGGGCCGGCCAGGTGCCGGCGAGGAGGGCGAAGTCCTCGATGTCCTGGCGGGCCTCGGCCAGCAACTGCTCGCGCCGGGGCTCCAGTCGCTCGGCGAACCGGGCGTACCGGCCGCCCAGCTTGCGGTAGGCGGTGTCGACGCGGTCCAGCCGCCACACGTTCTCGGCGGTGTCCAGGCGGGTGCTGTCGCGCAGCGACGCGATGATCCGGTCGGCCCGTAGGTGCTGCCGGTCGTCGAGGAGGCGGTCGCCCTCGGCGGCCATCCGGTCGTAGACGTGGTGGAAGTACAGCATCGAGAGGAGGAACTTCACGAAGCGGGTCTGGTAGGCCAGGAATCCGGCGTCGGTACGGCGTTCGGGGGTGTAGAAGTTCTCGATGTGCCGGTTGTGCAGGATGCCGGGGAGCGTGGCGTCGTGGACCAGGTGGGTGAGGAAGTAGTCGCTGCCGATGGTGTCGGTCGCCGGGGGCAGCGGCATCCGCTCGTACACGTCCTGGTGGATGGCTATGTTGCACATGTCGACCCGCATCGGGTCCACGAGGGCCAGCGTGGCACGGTCGCCGGTGAACGGGGTGGTGCCCGCTCCGGTGAAGGACTCCTCGACCAGCTCGCGCCGTTCCCGCGGTGAGGCGCCGGCGGGCGCCCACAGGCCGACCACGTCGTGGTAGACGCCCTCGTCCAGCTGCCGCATCTCGCCGATGTCCACGGAGAGTTCGCCGATGAAGGAGGCTCCGGCCAGGGAGACCGGGCGGTGCGTCAGCGCCGGGTCGAGGTCGGTGCGCAGGCCGGCGGCCGTGGCATCGGCGGCCGGGCGGCCCAGCCAGGGCAGCTCGTGGTGGACGGGGAACACCGGCTCTCCCGCGTGGACCTGGTAGGCGCTGTCGGAGTCCCTGCGGTGCACGGAGTGGCAGCCGAGGGCGGCGGCCAGCAGGAAGGCGCGGTTGGTGCAGGCGCCGTAGGAGACGGCGGGCGGGAGCATGAGGCGGAGCAGCCGGTCGGGCTCGGCCGGCCCGGCCGCCCGGACGGTCCGGCGCAGGAAGTCCCGCTGGGCTTCCTCGTCCAGGTGGTGGACGCGCACGCCCGGTTCCCGGGGCAGGGCGGCGACCGTGCGGGTGTGCGCGGCCCGGGTGCGGTCGTCGGCGGAGTCCAGGATCAGCAGCCGTACGTCGGCGCCGAACCGGCGGGCGGCGTAGCCGGCCTCGGCGTGCAGCGCGGTGATGGTGGCGGAGCAGGCCCGGTTGGTGGGCAGGCACAGGCAGATCCGGTTCACCGGGCGCCTTCCGCGGCCCAGGAGTCGAGGCCGAGCAGCTTGCGTCCCAGGCCGTTGAGTTCGGCGGGGCCGTAGCGGAGCGCTTCCGGTTCGCGGGCGTCGCCGAGCAGGGTGGCGTTCCAGTCGGGGGTGGAGAGGGTGCGCCAGGAGTCCACGCGGGAGTCGCGCAGGGCCGTGTGTTCCTCCAGCGCGGGCATCATCGACAGGTACTGCACGGCTCGGACAGCGTTGTCAGAGCGGTTGGGTGCCACGCCGTGGGCGAGCGTCCCGTTGAAGATCAGCAGGTCGCCGGCCTGGAGGTCGGGGCGGACGACCGGGAACTCGGCGCGGTCGATGGCGGGCCGGACCGGGTCGCGCCCGGGCGGCTGGGCCAGGCGCCACTCCTCGAAACGGCGGAAGAGTTCCGGGGCGCACTGGAAGCCGCCGAGTTCGGGGCGGGTGTCGTTGAGCGCGATGATGCCCTGGACGCGCTGGGGCAGCACGGCGAGGGTGGTGTCGACGTCCCAGTGCAGCTCGATGTCGAAGCCCTCGTCGGTGGGCTCGATCAGGGAGCGGGAACGGCTGCCGCGGTTGGGCGGGTTGAGGTTGAGCCGGTCGAGGGTGACCCACAGCTCCGGGCTGTCCCAGACGTCGACGAAGGCGTCGTACACCCGCGCGCTCTGCCGGCTGTCCCAGATGAGCTGGTGGTGGTACGCCTCGACGAAACCGTAGATGTAGAGGTGCCGGTCGAGTTCGGAGCGGAACTCGGGCTCCTCGTACCAGGTGTCGGGGCGGTCCGGGTCGAGCCCCTGGAACCGCCAGGCGAAGTCCAGGAGTTGCTTGGCCTCGCCGGGGGTGATGGCCTCGCGTACGACGACGTAGCCGTAGGTCTGCCAGAACGCGAAGTCCTCCTCGGACAGCACGCGCAGCGGCTGGGTCTTGTCGAGGTCGCGCAGGGGGGCCGGGGCGAGGTAGGTCTCGGCGTCGGCGCTGAAGTAGGGACGGCCGGTCGCCGCTCGGTGGAGGTAGGTGGAGGGCGTGTGCATGCGTTCACTCCGGGGTGATCGGGACGACAACACCTTGGGGTCGGACGTGAGACATGTGCCGGTGGCAAGCGCCGGAGGGCGAAAAGGGCACCGGGTTCCTTGGGAACGGGGAAAGGGGGCCGCCCGCGGGGAGGAGCGGGCGGCCGGGACGGGCGGTCAGCCGGCGAGGACCGCCTCGGCCGCCGCCACCCCGCAGACGCGGGCGGCGCCGTAGGTGGCGATGTGCAGGGCGCCGCGCGCGGCGGCCTGCGGCAGGCCCATCTCCACGACGACGGTGTCGGGGCGGGCGGCCAGCAGGGTGTCGAGGGCGGAGCGCATCCAGTCGTGCCGGTGCTCGTCGCGGACCACGGCGACGATCCGGCGCTCGCCGGCGGCGGCGAGGACGGCTTCCCCGGCGCCCTCGCCGGTGAGGGAGACCGAGTCGGTACCGGGCAGCAGCCGCTCCAGCTCGGCGGCGACGCCCCACGGGGTCTGGTCGCCGACGGCGATGTTGGGGGCCGGGTTGAACTGGGCGACGAAGACCGGCTCCGTGACCGGTGCGGCGGTGCCGGCACGGGTCACGGTCAGCGCGCGGCGGGCCGCGACCAGGCCGATCTCGGGGTCGGCCGCGGTCTTCGCCGCGTCACCGCGGGCCGCGGCGGTCCAGGCGGCGAGGTCGCGCACCCGGGCGGCGGCGTCGGCGAGCCGTTCCTCGGGCAGTTCACCGGAGCGTACGGCGGCCACGAGCGCGTCCCTGAGGCCGAGCACGGTGCCCTCGTCACACAGTCCGCCGCCCACGCAGATGGCGTCGGCACCGGCCGCGATGGCGAGGACGACCCCGTGTTCCAGGCCGTAGGTGCCGGATATCGCGCGCATCTCCATGCCGTCGGTGACGATCAGGCCCTGGTAGCCGAGTTCGCCGCGCAGCAGGTCGGTGAGGACGCGACGGGAGAGGGTGCCGGGACGGTCCGCGTCGAGGGCCGGGACGAGGATGTGGGCGCTCATGATCGCCCGGGTGCCGGCGGCGATCGCCGCCCGGAACGGGGGCAGTTCGCGCTCGTAGAGGGTGTCGGCGTCGACGTCGATGCGGGGTACGGCGTGGTGCGAGTCCACGTTGGTGTCGCCGTGGCCGGGGAAGTGCTTGGTGCAGGCGGCGACGCCGGTGGACTGCAGGCCCTCGACCCAGGCGGCGGTGTGCCGGGCCACCAGGCCGGGGCTCGCGCCGAAGGAACGGACGCCGATGACGGGATTGTCGGGGTTGGCGTTGACGTCGGCGGAGGGCGCCCAGTCGAAGTTGACGCCGCAGGCGGCCAGGCGGCGGCCCAGCTCGCGGGAGACGGCCCGGGTGAGGCCGGGGTCGTCGACGGCGCCGAGGGCGTGGTTGCCGGGGAAGGAGGAGCCGGTGCGCACGTCGAGGCGGGTGACGTCGCCGCTCTCCTCGTCGATGGCGACCAGCAGGTCGTCGCGCTCGGCGCGCAGCTGCAGCGTGAGGGCGGCGACCTGCTCCTCGCCGACGACGTTGCGGCCGAACAGGGCGACGGAGGCGAGGCCCTCGCCGAGGCGGCGGCGCACCCAGTCGGGTGCGGTGGTGCCGTCGAACCCCGGCTGCAGCACCGCGAGGGCGTCCCGGGCGAGGGTGTCGCCCGCGTCGGAGCCGCTGCCGGACGCGGTGGTGGCGATGGTGGTCATCGGGGCGTCATCCCTTCACGGCGCCGTCGGTCAGACCGCTGACAGCCTTGCGTTGCAGGAAGATGAAGAGGATCAGGATGGGCAGCGCGAACAGGGACGAGGCGGCCATGGTGGCGCCCCAGTCGTCGCCGAAGGCGGTCTGGAACTGCGACAGCCACAGCGGCAGGGTCTGCGCCTCGATGTCCTTGTTGAGGATCAGGACGAGCGGGAACTCGTTCCAGGCGGTGACGAAGCCGAACAGCGAGGTCGCCATCAGGCCGGGGGCGAGCAGCGGGAAGATCACCTTGATGAACGCCTGGGGCCGGGTGCAGCCGTCGACCATCGCCGACTCCTCCAGCTCCTTGGGCACGGCGGCGACGTAGCCGCGCAGCGTCAGGACGGTGAGCGGGAGCACCATCATCATGTAGATGACGGTGAGCGGGACCAGGCTGTCCAGCATGTCGTTGTCACGGACGATCATGTAGATGGCGATGATCATGACTTCCCAGGGAGCCATCTGCGCCAGCATGAACGTCAGGATGAAGCCGCGCCGGCCCCGGAACCGCATCCGGGCCAGGGCGAAGGCCGCGAACAGCGCGATGACGAGCGAGAGCAGGACCGACACCACCGTGACGGTGACGGAGTTGAGGACCAGGGTCCAGAAGTGGTCGGCGTCGACCGCCTTCTTGAAGTGTCCGAGGGTGGCGTCCGTCGGGAACCACACCGGGTCGTCGGAGATGATGTCGCCGGTCGGTTTGAAGGCCGTGGCGAACATCCAGTACACGGGGAACACGAAGCCGACGAAGAGGACGACGGCGGTCGCGTTGGGCCAGATACGGCCGAAGAGCGAGCGCTTCACAGCTCGTCCTCCTCTTGCTTGAGCACCAGGCGCAGGTAGTACGAGGTGATGGCGAGCAGGACCAGGATCGTCAGGAAGGAGATGGCGGCGCCGAGGCCGAAGTGCTGGTTGCCGACGCCCTCGACGTAGGCGTAGATCGGCAGGGTCTCGGTGAGGTGGTTCGGGCCGCCCTCGTTCATCGCGAAGATCTGCGCGAACGACTTGAAGACCCAGATGACCTCGAGGAAGGTCGTCGCGTACAGGAACGGCCGCAGGAAGGGCAGGGTCACCGAGGTGAAGCTCTTCCACGCGCCGGCGCCGTCCAGGGAGGCGGCCTCGTACAGCTCCCGGGGGATCGTGGTGGTGGCCGCGTAGAGGTTGACCGCCACGAAGGGTATGGACTGCCAGACGATGAGCAGGGTGACCACGGCGAAGGTGGAGAACTGGGTCTCCAGCCAGTTGTGGTCGGCCATGGAGTGCCAGCCGAGCTTGTCCAGCACCCAGTTGACGACGCCGAAGCGCTGGGCGAACAGCCACTGGTAGACGGTGGTGGCGGCGATGACCGGCATGGCCCAGGCGAGGACGAGGCCGAGCATCAGCAGCAGCCGCATCCTCTTGCCGAGCCGGGCGAGCAGCAGCCCGATCAGGGTGCCCAGCGCCATGATCAGTACGACGTTGACGGCGGTGAAGACGACGGAGCGCTCGACGACGTGCCAGAAGTCCCCGCCGGTGAGCACCTCCCGGTAGTTGTCGACGCCGTTCCACTCGGTGAGGTGCTGGATGAGCTGCCGCGGGTTGAGGTTCTGGAACGACAGCATGCCGTTCTTGACCAGGGGCCAGCCGAGCAGCACCACGGTGGCCAGCAGTGCGGGCAGCAGGAGCAGGTAGGGGGTGGCGGTGCCGCGCCGGGTGGGCCCCCCGGGGGCGCGGCTGTCACCTGTCGGCGGGGCCGGCACCCGGGCCTTGCGGACAGCGGGCTCCCCGGCCGTGTCCGTGCCTTCGGTCTGCACTGACATGCGTTGTCATCTCTTCCGTGGCCGTACGTAGGACTTGCTCGGCCGTGCGCACGGCGTCCGGGGCCGTACGACGGCACAGGTGTGCCGGGGGCGCCCCGCGGGGCGCCCCCGGCGCGGCCGTCAGTTCTGCTGGGCCAGGCGCTTGTTGATGTCGCCCTCGACCTGCTTGGCGGCGTCCGCGGGGGACTTACCGGTCAGCACGGCGGTCATGTAGGACTTGATCGGGTTCGGGTTGTTCTCCACCGCGCCCCACTCGGGGATCAGCGGGGTGGTACCGCCGGCGGCGGCACCGGGAGCGGCGGCCTCGGCGACGGCGTTGCCCTTGAGGTTGGACTCCAGGGCCTGCTTGTTGGGGATGACCCCGTTGAGCTTGGCCAGTTCGCCCTCGTACTGGTCGGACAGGGCGATCTTCAGGAACTCCTTGGCCAGGGCCTGCTTCTTGCTGCCCTGGGCGACGGCGAGGTTGGAGCCGCCGAGGAAGACGCCCTCGGGCTTGTCCGCGGTCTCGCCCGGGATGGTGAAGTAGCCGAGGTCCTTCTCGATGGCCTTGTTGGCGGTGACGGCCGTACCGGCCTCCCAGCCCATGCCGATGAAGGCGCCGGTCTTGCCCTTGGCGAAGACCTCGGCCTGCTGCGGGGTGGCCTCGTCCTTGTCCTTGGGGGCCTTGGAGTAGGAGACGTACTTCTTGTAGATCTCCATGGCCTTGGCGACCTTCGGGTCGGCGAGGTTGGAGACGTACTTGTCGCCGTCCTTCTTCACCAGGTCGCCGCCCTGGCCGATGATCAGGCCGTCGAAGAAGTACCAGTTCTGGCCGGGCAGGTAGAGGGGCTCGGCGCCGGTCTTCTTGCCGATGGCGTCCAGGTCCTTGAAGAACTCGTCCCGGGTCTTCGGGGTGTCCTTGATGCCGGCCTTGGCCCAGATCTTCTTGTTGTAGATGACCACGCGGTTGGCGAAGTACCAGGGAGCCGCGTACTGCTTGCCCTCGTAGACCGAGGACTGCGAGACCGACGGCGTCCAGTCGGCGCCGATCTCGCTCTTGAGGTCGCTCAGGTCGGCGAGACCGCCGGTGGCCGCGTAGGCCGGGGTCTGGGTGTTGCCGACTTCCAGGACGTCCGGCGGGCTGGACTCGGAGAGGGCGGTGGTGATCTTCTGCTGGATCCCGTCCCACTTCTGGGTCTCGAATTTCAGCTTGGCGCCGGTCTTCTTCTCGAAGGCCGCCGTCACGTCCTTGACCCACTGGTCCGGGGTGGAGCCGTCCATCGCCCAGACGGTGAGCGTCTGGCCCTTGAAGCTGTCCGGTCCCGCGTTCTTGCCGCTGTCGTCGCCGTCGTCCCCGCCGCACGCCGACACGGAGACCATCATGCCCGCGATCACGATCGCGGCCGCAAGCTTGCGCTTCACGCCACCCTCCTCAGGGATGCCACTAACCCCCCACGCCCTCGGCGGTGACCTGCGTACGACGCTGTTGCACGTAAGGGCTCGGGACCTGGCCACTAATGGTGTAGACCAGTACGGTGGAGCTTGGCCTAGACCTTTTGGAGTGTCAAGGGTGGTTCGGGAAGCCGGTCGCGGCCGTTACGAGAAAGTCACCGGAGTGCGTCCGTCCGCATTCCGTCCCTTTCGCCCGGACCGTTCAGTTGGACTAGACCATAGGGCAGTTGGTCGCTATAACGGGAGCCCATCGACACAGCCGGGAAGGCAGGCATGACCACCGACGTCAGCAGCGCCCAGCCGCTCAGGGGGACGCCCGGCCGCACGGCGCGCGTGCCGAAGTACTACCGGATCAAGCAGCAGCTCCTCTCCATGGCCGAGGCGCTGCAGCCCGGTTCGGCCATGCCCGCGGAACGTCTGCTCGCCGTCCGGTTCGGCACCTCGCGCACCACCGTCCGGCAGGCGCTCCAGGAACTCGTCGGCGAGGGGCGGCTCGACCGGATCCAGGGCAAGGGCACCTTCGTCGCCCAGCCCAAGCTGTACCGCACGCTCCAGCTCACCTCGCACACCGAGGACATGCGCGCCCAGGGCCTCACCCCGGCCTCGCAGATGCTGGACATCGGGGAGATCCCCGCGGACGGGAAGCTGGCGGGTCTGCTCGGCATCGCGACCGGCGAGCGGGTGCTGCGCATCGAGCGGCTGCGGCTGGCCAGCGGCGACCCGATGGCGATCGAGACGACCCATCTGTCCGTGCGCCGCTTTCCCGGCCTGCGCCGGTCGCTGGACACCTACCCGTCGCTCTACACGGCGCTCGCCGAGGTGTACGGCGTCCATCTCACCGAGGCCGACGAGACCATCGAGACCTCGCTGTCGACTCCCCGGGAGGCACAACTCCTCGGCACGGACGTGGGGTTGCCGATGCTGTTGCTGTCCCGGCACTCGCGGGACGCGGAGGGCGCCCCGGTGGAGTGGGTGCGCTCGGTCTACCGCGGCTCCCGCTACAAGTTCGTCGCCGCCCTGCACCGGCCGGGCGCCGCGGTGGTCCGGCGGAGAGCGGCTCCGCCGGACCGGGACGGGACCGGCCGCGCCTGAGCCGGGGTTCGCGAGCCCGGCGCCGGCGGACGCACCTCACTCCTGGGCGAGCGTGACGTCCTGGTCGGTCACCGCGTGGAAGGCCGGCAGCAGCAGGATGCCGGAGGGGCGCAGTTCCGTGAGGGTGGCCTCCACCCGCGCCGCTCCCGACCTCGGCGCCTGCGCGGAGACCTTGCCGGAGTTCTGCCAGCGGTGCTCGGCGCCGTCGCACTGGGCGACACCGCCGCCGACGCCCTGCCTGAGGCGGGAGTCGCCCTGGCTGAGCGAGGAGCTGACGAACACCGGTCCGGTGCCGCCGGTGCAGCGGTAGCTGCCGGAGAGCGTCACCGTGCCGTCGGGCGCGATCCGGCCGACGGGGTCGACGGTGATGACCTCGGAGGGGTCGGCGCAGGCCGGCCCGACGGCGGCGCACAGCAGGGCCGCGGCACCGAGGGCCGCGGCGACGACGGGGCGTACGGGCATGGAATGCCTCCCGGTTCCAGGGGATCGAGGCTTCCACTGGTACTGGCACCCCGCACCGACAGGCGTGACCGTCACCCCATCGGTGGCGCGTCATGACACCGTCCGGCCCGCTCCCGGACACGCCACGGACCGAGCCCCTGCCCCGGGGCACCGCCGACACGCCCACCAGGGGTGCGTCCACGGGGTCCCGCGCACTCAGGGGGACGGGCCCCTCCCCCGGCCCCCCACACACACGGGGAGCGGCACCCGTGCCCGCCCGGCAGGCTTCGCCCCGGACCACGGGGCGGCGGCCCCCCGGTCACGGGCGTGGCGCGGGCCGCCCAGGGGTGGCCGACACGCCTGCGCGGGGATGCGGGCGGCGCATCCACAGGGGGCGCCTCGGCGCGTACCCGGGACGGGAGCGGCGCGCGTACCCATGCCGGTACCAACGGCGCCCGTGCTCGGGGGAGGTGGGAGCAGCGGTACCCGTGCACCCGTCCGGCAGGCCACGACCGCCGGACCGCGGGGGCGGCCCGGTCACGGGCGTGGCTCGGGCCGCTGGGGCCTGCGCGGGAGGGGGGCGACGCGCCCGTGCCGGGGTCCGTGTGACGCGTCTGCCGAGGGCATCCAGCCAGGGAGCGTCCACCGCGGGGCGGGCGCATCCCCGTGGGGGCGCGTGCACGGGGACGGGAGCGGTGCCCGTGCCGGGGAGCCGTGGTGCCCTGTCGGCCCCCGGGGTTCGTCGTGGGTGCGCGGGTGGTCCGGTCGCGGAGGTCCGCGGGGCTACGGCAGTACCGCGAAGCCGTCCAGTTCCACCAGCGCCCGTTCGTCCCACAGCCGTACGACCTCCACGACGGCCATCGCGGGATAGTCGCGGCCCGCCGACTCCCGCCAGATCCGGCCGAGTCGGCGCGCCTGTGCGCGGTAGGCGGCGACGTCCGTGGCGTAGACGGTGACCCGGGCCAGGTCGGCGGGGGTGCCGCCGGCCGCGCGCAGGGCGGTGAGGAGGTTGCCGAGGGCCTGCTCGAACTGCTCGGGCAGGGTGTCCCCGACGATCTTGCCGTCGGTGTCGAGGGCCGTCTGCCCGGCGAGGAACACCACGCGGGAGCCGGCCGCGACGACGGCGTGCGTGAAGCCGGTGGGCGGGGACAGCTCGGGCGGGTTGACGCGCTCGGTGGTCACCGGGCCTCCTTCTGCGCTGCGGCGTACAACTCCCTGGCGATGATGCCCCGTTGCACCTCGCTGGCACCTTCGTAGATGCGGGGGGCGCGCACCTCGCGGTAGAGGTGTTCGAGGAGGTGGCCGCGGCGCAGGGCGCGCGCGCCGTGCAGCTGGACCGCGGCGTCGACGACGTACTGCGCCGTCTCGGTCGCGAGCAGCTTGGCCATCGCCGCGCGCCGGGGGACGCCGTCGGCTCCCGAGTCGTAGGCCGAGGCCGCCGCGTAGACCATCAGCCGGGCCGCCTCGGTGCGCAGGGCCATCTCGGCGACCTGGTGGGCGACGGCCTGAAGGTCCATCAGCCTGCCGTCGAACGCCTCGCGCCGGCCGGTGTGGCCGACGGTGGCGTCCAGCGCCGCCTGGGCCATGCCGACCGCGAAGGCCCCGACGCTGGGGCGGAAGAGGTTGAGGGTGCCCATGGCGACGGCGAAGCCGCGGTCGGCCTCGCCGAGCACGTCGGCGGCGGTGACGGGCACCGCGTCGAAGTCGAGGGCGCCGATGGGGTGCGGCGAGATCATCTCCAGGGCGCTGCCGGTGAGCCCGGGCCGGTCGGCCGGGACGAGGAAGGCGGTCACCCCGCGGGCGCCGGCGCCGGGCGTGGTGCGGGCGAAGACGGTGTAGAAGTCGGCCTCGGGGGCGTTGGAGATCCAGCACTTGGCGCCCGTGAGCCGCCAGCCGCCGCCGTCGGGCTCGGCCGCGAGGGCCAGCGCCGCCGCGTCCGACCCTGCTCCGGGCTCGCTCAGCGCGAAGGCGGCGACCGCGCTGCCGTCGGCGACCGCGGGCAGCCAGCGCGCGCGCTGGGCCGGGGTGCCGTGGGCATGCACGGGGTGGGCGCCCAGGCCCTGCAGGGCGAGGGCGGTCTCGGCCTCGGTGCAGGCCTGGGCGAGTGACTCCCGCATCAGGCACAGGTCCAGCGCACCGGAGGTGAAGAGCCGCGCCAGCAGGCCCCGTCGTCCCAGTTCGGCGAGCAGCGGCCGGTTGACCCGGCCGGGCTCACCCCGGTCGGCGAGCGGGCGCAGCCGCTCGGCGGCCAGCTCGCGCAGTTCGGCACACCAGGCGGTCTGCTCCGGTGCGAGTGAGAATGCGGACACAGCCGTCCTCCCTCCGGGGCGGCCGGCCCGGCCTTCCCCGTCGCCTTCGCGGCGGGCCCCTCCCCACCTGCCCTGCCGACGTTATCGCGCACAGTTGACTGTCGTCACCAACACGATACGCTCGATCCGCGAGCCCACCAGGAAGCCCGTTCGGACATCTGTCACGGCAAGGGGGCGGACCGCCATGCATCTCTCGGCCCATGTCGACACCTTCGCGCGCGACCACCTGCCCCCGCCGCACGAGTGGCCCGAGCTGCGGTTCGACCTGCCGGAACTGCGTTACCCCGATCGGCTGAACTGCGCGGCGGAGCTCCTGGACCACGCCGACCCGGACCGACCGGTGTTCCACACCCAGGCCGGCCCCGTCTGGACCTACGGCGTGCTGCGCACCCGGGTCGACCGGATCGCGCACGTGCTCACCGGCGCCCTGGGAGTCGTCCCGGGCAACCGGGTGCTGCTGCGCGGCCCCACCACCCCCTGGCTGGCCGCCTGCTGGCTCGGTGTGCTGAAGGCGGGAGCCGTCGCGGTCACCGTGCTGGCACAGCAGCGCCCGCACGAGCTGGCGACCCTGTGCGAGATCGCCCGGGTCGGCCACGCCCTGTGCGACATCCGGGCCGTGGACGACCTGGCGAAGGCCGGGATACCCGGACTGCGGATCACGACGTACGGCGGTGACACCCCCGACGACCTGCTGTGCCGCCCGGCTCCCGACGGCCCCTTCCCGCCCGTGGACACCGCGGCCGACGATGTCGCCCTGATCGCGTTCACCTCCGGCACCACGGGTCGCCCGAAAGGGTGCATGCACTTCCACCGGGATGTGCTCGCGACAGCCGACACCTTCTCACGGCATGTGTTGCGCCCCCATGAGGACGATGTCTTCGCCGGCACTCCCCCGCTCGGCTTCACCTTCGGTCTCGGCGGGCTGGTGATCTTCCCGATGCGGGCCGGAGCCAGCTCCCTCCTCCTCGAACAGGCCGGCCCGCGCCAGCTGCTCCCCGCGATCGCCGACCACCGCGTCTCGGTCCTGTTCACCGCGCCGACCGCCTACCGCGCCATGCTGGAGGACCTGAACGGCCACGACGTGTCGTCCCTGCGGCGCTGTGTGTCGGCCGGCGAGAACCTGCCCGCGGCCACCTGGCGGGCCTGGCACGACCGCACCGGTGTGCGCATCATCAACGGCATCGGCGCGACCGAGCTGCTGCACATCTTCCTGTCCGCCGCCGACGAGCACATACGGCCCGGCAGCACGGGCCTGCCGGTACCCGGCTGGCAGGCGCGCGTCCAGGACGCCGACGGCAGGCCCGTGCCCGACGGCGAGCCCGGCCTGCTGGCCGTCCGCGGCCCGGTCGGCTGCCGCTACCTCGCCGACCCGCGGCAGCGGCAGTACGTGCGGGGCGGCTGGAACGTCACCGGCGACACCTACGTCCGGCAGGCGGACGGCTACTTCCACTACGTCGCACGTGCCGACGACATGATCATCTCCGCCGGGTACAACATCGCGGGAACGGAGGTGGAGGACGCCCTGCTGCGCCATCCGGACGTGGCCGAGACGGCGGTCGTCGGCCGCCCGGACGAGATCCGCGGGCAGGTCGTCGTGGCCTACACGGTGCTGCGCGCCGGGGCCCGGCGCGACCCGGAGGCGCTGCGCGCGTTCCTCATCTCCGAACTGGCGCCCTACAAGTGCCCGCGCGAGTTCGTCTTCCTGGACGCGCTGCCCCGCACGGCCACCGGCAAGCTCCAGCGGTTCCGCCTGCGCACCGAAGGTGACCGGCAGTGATGCCGACGACCTAAAATGATCAACGTGTCCGAGCAACACGCCCCCAGGTCCCTCATCGTCACGCTCTACGGCGCGTACGGCCGCTTCCTGCCCGGCCCGGTGCCCGTCGCCGAGCTGATCCGGCTCCTGGCCGCCGTCGGCGTCGACGCGCCCTCCGTCCGTTCCTCCGTGTCCCGGCTCAAACGGCGCGGCCTGCTGCTGCCGGCCCGCACGGAGTCCGGCGCCGCCGGGTACGGACTGTCCGCCGAGGCGCGCCAGTTGCTGGACGACGGCGACCGGCGCATCTACGCCGGCGCGCCCGTGGCGGACGAGGGCTGGGTGCTCGCGGTGTTCTCCGTGCCCGAGTCGGAGCGGCAGAAGCGGCACGTGCTGCGCTCCCGGCTGGCGGGCCTCGGCTTCGGCACGGCGGCCCCCGGGGTGTGGATCGCCCCGGCCCGCCTGTACGAGGAGACGGAGCACACCCTGCGCCGGCTGCGCCTCGACCCGTACGTGGACTTCTTCCGCGGCGAGCACCTGGGCTTCGCGCCCACGGCCGACGCGGTGGCCCGCTGGTGGGACCTCGCCGCCATCGCCAAGGAGCACGAGCGCTTCCTGGACGCGCACGGGCCTGTGCTGCACGCCTGGGAGCGCCGTGCGGACACCCCGCCCGGGGAGGCGTACGGCGACTACCTCCTCGCCCTCGACTCCTGGCGCCACCTCCCCTACACCGACCCGGGCCTGCCCACCCACCTGCTCCCGGCCGACTGGCCCGGCGTCCGCTCGGCGGAGGTCTTCCGGGGGCTGCACGCGCGGCTGCGGGACGCGGGGGCGGCGTTCGCCGGGCTGTGATCCCCGCCCGGCGGTGCCGCCCCGAGCGACGGACGGCGGCTCTCAGCCGCTGAGGGTGAGGCGGGGTCTGGGAGCGTCGGTGCGCCCGGTCCGGGGGCGCCGGCTGCCCGCGCGGTAGGGCGCGGGCCAGACCGCGCCGGGGCCCGTGTAGCCCTGCTCGACCGCCGCGTGCAGGGTCCAGTGCGGGTCGTACAGATGCGGCCTGGCCAGCGCGCACAGATCCGTACGGCCCGCGAGGATCAGCGAGTTGACGTCGTCCCAGGAGGAGATCGCGCCGACCGCGATCACCGGGACGCGGGCCTCGTGGCGGATCCGGTCGGCGAACGGGGTCTGGTACGACCGCCCGAACTCCGGCCGTTCCCCGGCCACCACCTGACCGGTGGAGACGTCGATGGCGTCGGCGCCGTGCGCGGCGAAGGCCCGGGCGATCTCCACGGCGTCCTCGGCGGTCGTCCCGCCCGCCGCCCAGTCCATCGCGGAGATCCGGACGGTCATCGGCCGCTCGGCCGGCCACACCGCGCGTACGGCGTCGAAGACCTCCAGCGGGAACCGCAGCCGCCTCTCGAACGAGCCGCCGTAGGCGTCGGTGCGCAGGTTGGTGAGCGGCGAGAGGAACCCGGAGAGCAGATAGCCGTGGGCACAGTGCAGTTCCAGCAGGTCGAAACCGGCCCGGGCGGCCCGCCAGGCGGCGGCGGCGAACTGCTCGCGGATGTCGGTGAGCTGGGCGCGGGACAGCCCGCGCGGCACCTGGCTGTCCGGCGTGTACGGCAGCGGGGAGGCGGCGACGACGGGCCAGTTGCCGGTGTCCAGCGGCTCGTCCATGCCCTCCCACATCAGCTTGGTGGAGCCCTTGCGGCCGGAGTGCCCGAGCTGTACGCCGATCGCGGTGCCCGGTGCCTGGCGGTGCACGAAGTCGGTGACGCGCCGCCACGCCTCGGCCTGCCGGCCGGTGTAGAGGCCGGCGCAGCCGGGGGTGATCCGGCCCTCCTCGCTGACGCAGACCATCTCCGTCATCACGAGGCCGGCCCCGCCGAGGGCGCGGGCGCCGAGGTGGACGAGGTGGAAGTCGCCCGGGACGCCGTCGGTGGCGGAGTACATGTCCATCGGTGACACCACCACCCGGTTGCGCAGGGTCAGGCCGCGCAGCCGGAACGGCGTGAACATCGGGGGCGTGCCGGGCGGGCAGCCGAACTCGCGCTCCACGGCCCCGGTGAAGCGGGCGTCGCGCAGCCGGAGGTTGTCGTGGGTGACGCGGCGGCTGCGGGTGAGCAGGTTGAAGGCGAACTGCCGGGGCGGCTGGTCGAGGTACAGCCCCAGGTTCTCGAACCACTCCAGGCTGGCCCGGGCGGCCCGCTGGGTGGAGGCGACGACGGGCTTGCGCTCCTCCTCGTAGGCCGCCAGCGCCGTGCCGACGTCCGGCTGCTCCTGGAGGCAGGCGGCCAGGGCGAGGGCGTCCTCCACGGCGAGCTTGGTACCGGAACCGATGGAGAAGTGGGCGGTGTGGGCGGCGTCGCCGAGGAGGACGACGTTGCCGTGCGACCAGCGGTCGTTGACGACCGTGCGGAAGGTGGTCCAGGCCGAGTTGCCGGAGCGCAGGGGGCGCCCCCGGAGGGCGTCGGAGAAGATCTTGGCGCAGCGCTCGGCGGATTCCCGCGGGCTGAGGTCGTCGAACCCCGCCGCCCGCCAGACCTCCTCGCGCATCTCCACGATGACGGTGGAGGCCCCGGACCCGTCCGGTGGCCCGGGGTGGATCGTCGCGGGGTGGTGGCCGGGAGACGGGTGGGCGTAGGGGTAGCCGTGCAGCTGCATCACGCCGTGTTCGGTCTCGGCGATCTCGAAGCGGAAGGCGTCGAAGGGGAAGTCGGCGGCGAGCCAGATGTAGCGGCAGCGGTGTTCGGTCACCTGGGGGCGGAACACCTGGGCGTAGGTCCCGCGGGTGGTGCTGTGGACGCCGTCGGCGGCGACGACGAGGTCGTACTCGGCGGAGAGGACGTCCGGGTGGGGGGCCTCGGTGCGGAAGCCGATCCGTACACCGAGGGAGCGGCAGCGTTCCTGCAGGATGTGCAGCAGGCGGTGGCGGCCGAGCGCGGCGAATCCGTGTCCGCCGGACCGGTGCGTGGCGCCCCGGCGCACTATGTCGATGTCGTCCCAGCCGACGAAGTCGCGCCGCAGGGCGGCGTAGACGACGGGGTCCGCGTGTTCGATGCCGCCGAGGGTCTCGTCCGACAGCACGACACCGAAGCCGAAGGTGTCGTCCGGCGCGTTGCGCTCCCAGACGGTGACGTCCCTCGCCGGGTCAAGACGCTTGAGCAGGGCCGCCGCGTACAGCCCGCCGGGGCCGCCGCCGATGACGGCGATGCGCCGCGGCGGGGCGGTCGGGTGCGGCGGGCGCGGGCCCGCCGAGGTCTGTCGCGCGGCTCCCCGCGCCCCTGAGGCCGGCACACCCGGGGTCGGCATGGCAGCTCACCTCCCCCGCCACTTGGGCGGGCGCTTCTCGGTGAAGGCCGCGTGGAACTCCGCGTAGTCCTCGCCGTTCATCAGCAGGGCCTGGGTCGAGGCGTCCAGCTCCACCGACGCCGCCAGGGGCATGTCCAGCTCCGCCGTCAGCAGGGCCTTCGTCTGGGCGTGGGCCAGGGCGGGGCCGTCGGCCAGCCGGCGGGCCAGGGTCTGGGCGGCCTCGTCCGCTCCGCCCTCCTCCGTCAGCTCGCTGATCAGGCCGATGCGCTCGGCCTCGGGGGCCCGGACCGGGTCGCCGAGCATGAGGAGACGGGTCGCGTGACCGAGGCCGACGACCCGGGGCAGCAGATAGGCCGCGCCCATGTCGCCGCCGGACAGTCCGACCCGGGTGAAGAGGAAGGCGAAGCGGGCCGAGGGGTCCGCGATCCGGAAGTCGGCCGCGAGGGCGAGGACCGCGCCCGCGCCCGCCGCCACGCCGTGCACCGCGGCGATCACCGGGAACGGGCATTCGCGGATCGCCCGCACCACCTGCCCGGTCATCCGGTTGAAGTCGAGCAGCTGGGCGGTGTCCATGGAGAGCGTGGCGCCGATGATCTCGTCGACGTCGCCGCCGGAGCAGAAGCCGCGTCCCTCGCCGGCCAGCACCAGGGCCCGTACCGAGCGCTCGCGGGACAGTTCGGCCAGCAGGTCACGCAGGTCGGCGTAGGCGCCGAAGGTCAGGGCGTTGAGTTTGTCGGGGCGGGCGAGGGTGACGGTGGCGACCCCGTCGTCCCGCCGGACGCGCAGGTGTGCCCAGTCGGCGGTGCGCTCGGCCGAGCCGGTGAAGGGACTCATGACGTGCGGACTCCTTGGGGGCGTGCCGTACGTTGCTCTGCCTCATGAAGTTATCACTTGTTTGTGACTGTCGTCACGGGCACGCGACATGCCTGTCCGGACCGGCCGCGCCGGGTCACATCGGTCACCGGTCTTCGACAGCGCGGTAACAAGAGGCACGGAGGGGCGAGGCGGTGGCTTCGGCTGGGTAGGCCGCCGGTACCGGGGCCGGGGGGTCCCGGGCGAAGCCCGCCGACGGCCCTGAGGGGCGGGCCCGTACCATTCCTGTTAGTCGAAAGCAGGACAGCCTGCTCCATGAACGGACTCGCCTTGCACGAACGCCCCGCCGACTCGGCCTCCTGGCGCATCGCGCTGCCGCACACCGCCGCGGCGGTGCCCGTGGCGCGTGCCCTGGTGCGCACGGCCCTCACCGAGGTGGAGCACCTGGCCGACTGCGACACGGCGGAGCTGCTCACCGCCGAGCTGGTGGCCAACGCGGTGGAGCACACCGCCGGGCGCGGACCGATAGAGCTGGTGGTGGAGCTGATGCCGACCGGCTGCCAGGTCGAGGTGCACGACCAGGACCCGGCGCCGCCCGGCCATCTGACCCGGCCGGTGATCGAGGAGCCGGACCCGTGGCAGGAGGGCGGGCGCGGGCTGCTGCTGATCCGCGCCCTCAGCTCCTCCTGCGGTCACCGCCCCACCCCGTCGGGCAAGGCGGTGTGGTTCAGACTGCCTGTGATTCCCGCTCAGCGCCGGCCGGCGTGACACCGGCGGACGGCGCGGCCTCGGCGGACGGCATGGCCTCGGTGGCCGGCCGCGCCAGCGTGGAGTGCCGGCGGCCGTAGGCGACGTAGACCAGCAGGCCCACCGCGAGGAACACGGCGAACTGCAGCCAGGTCCGCCAGCCGGTCTCGTACATCAGGTACAGGCAGAAGCCGACGCCCAGCAGCGGGGCCACCGGGTAGAGCGGTACCCGGAAGCTGCGGGTGAGACCCGGTTCGCGGCGGCGCAGCGCGATCACCACGATGTTGACGACGGCCATGATGGCGAGCGTGCCGATGGTGCACAGGTTCATCACGGCGTCGAGGGAGGCGAAGGCCGCCGGGACCGCGAAGACGACGGCGACGATCAGCGTGCCGGCGACCGGCGTGGACGTCTTCGGGGACACCTTCTCGAAGACGCGCGGGATCAGGCCGTCCCGGGACATCGACATCAGGATGCGGGTCTGGCCGTACATCACGGCGAGGACCACGGAGGCGATGGCGACGACCGCGCCGAAGGCGATGACACCGCCGCCCACGGCGGAGCCGGTGACCTGGTTGACGACGTAGGAGAGGGCGGCGGGGCGGCCGGCGACCTGGTCGCCGCCGATGGCGCCGATCGCGGCGAGCGCGACCGCGCAGTAGAGCAGGGTGACCAGGCCCATGCAGACCAGGATCGCGACCGGGATGTCCCGGCGCGGGTTCTTGGCCTCCTCGCCGGCGGTGGTGATCGCGTCGAAGCCGATGTAGGAGAAGAACGCGGCGGTGGTGCCCGCGCCGATGCCGCCGAGGCCGGCCGGGGAGAACGGGGTGAGGTTGCCGTCCTTGAAGGCGCTGTAGCCGATCACGCAGAAGGCGAGCAGGATCGCCAGCTTCACCGCGGCCATGGCGGCCGTCGCCCGGGCGCTCTCCCGCACCCCGCGTACCAGCAGCACCGAGGCCATGGCGATGACGATCACGGCCGGGAGGTTGACGACGCCGCCGTCGCCGGGACCCGCGGACAGCACGGCCGGCAGCTGGTGGCCGGTGAGGCTGTGCAGCAGTTCGTTGACGTACTGGCTCCAGCCGACCGCCACGGCCGAGATCGAGATGCCGTACTCCAGCAGCAGGCACCAGCCGACGAGGAAGGCGGTGGACTCCCCGAGGCCGGCGTAGGCGAAGGAGTACGAGGAGCCGGAGACCGGGATCGCACCGCCCAGCTCCGCGAAGGAGAAGGCGGTGAAGACGCAGGTGAGCGCGGCGAGGACGAAGGAGACGACGACGGCCGGCCCGGCCTGGGCGACCGAGTCGGAGAGGCCGACGAAGATGCCGGTGCCGACGATGGCGCCGACGCCGAAGCAGATGAGCTGGAAGAGGCCCATGGTGCGCTTCAGACCGTGTCCCTCACGGTCGGCACCGGATTCGGCGACGAGCAGATGCGGGGACTTGATGCGGGGAGCGGGCATGCGGGTGGTGCTCGATTCTGGTGGTGCGGGCGCCTGTCGTAGCGGCGCGGCGACGGCACCGGAATGGGTGGCTCCGGGCCGCCGGCCAGGATAAGGCCTGGTGAGGCAGGTCAGGCAAGACTTTCGCGGGCGAGTGTGGCCACCAGCACCGCCTTGATGGTGTGCAGGCGGTTCTCGGCCTCGTCGAAGACGACCGAGTGGGCGGACTCGAAGACCTCGTCCGAGACCTCCAGCGACCGCAGGCCGTGCGTCTCGTGGATCCGCTGCGCCACCGCGGTGCCGAGGTCGTGGTAGGCGGGCAGGCAGTGCAGGAACCTCACGTCCGGGTTGCCGGTGGCGCGCAGGACGTCCATGGTCACGGCGTAGGGGCTGAGTGCCGCGATCCGCTCGTCCCAGACCTCCGTGGGCTCGCCCATGGAGACCCAGACGTCGGTGGCGACGAAGTCGGCGCCCGCGACGCCCTCGGCGACGTCCTCGGTGAGGGTGACGCGGGCCCCGCTCGTGGCGGCCAGCGCCTGGGCGCGGTCGACGATCTCCTGGGCGGGCCAGAAGGTCTTCGGGGCGACGATCCGTACGTCCATGCCGAGCAGGGCGCCGGTGACCAGGTAGGAGTTGCCCATGTTGAAGCGTGCGTCGCCGAGGTAGGCGAAGGCGATCTCCCGCAGCGGCTTGGCGCTGTGCTCGGTCATGGTGAGCACGTCGGCGAGCATCTGGGTGGGGTGCCAGTCGTCGGTGAGGCCGTTGTAGACGGGTACGCCGGCGTGCGCGGCCAGCGTCTCGACGTCGGCCTGGCTGTCGCCCCGGAACTCGATGGCGTCGAACATCCGGCCCAGCACCCGGGCGGTGTCCTTCACCGACTCCTTGTGCCCGATCTGCGAGCCGGACGGGTCGAGGTACGTCGTGTGGGCACCCTGGTCGGCCGCGGCGACCTCGAACGCGCAGCGGGTGCGCGTCGAGGTCTTCTCGAAGATCAGCGCGATGTTGCGCCCGCGCAGGTACCGCTTCTCGACCCCGGCCTTCTTGGCGGCCTTCAGCTCGGCGGCCAGCTCTACCAGGCCGCGGAACTCCTCCTCGGTGAAGTCCAGCTCCTTGAGGAAGTGGCGGCCGGCGAGGGCGGTCGGGACTGTCGCCATGGCGGGCGCTCCGTGTGTCGACTACAGGGGACTTTGGAAGTATATACGATCCTTCACATTTATATACGACAGCTATACGGCGTCCCGCTCCACGGGGCAGCTCATGCACCGGGGGCCGCCCCGGCCCCGGCCCAGCTCACTGCCCGGGATCTCGATCACCTCGATGCCCTGCTTGCGCAGATGGGTGTTGGTGGTGGAGTTCCGCTCGTAGGCGACGACGACACCGGGTTCGACGGCGAGGACGTTGCAGCCGTCGTCCCACTGCTCGCGTTCGGCCGCGTGCACGTCCTGGGTGGCGGTCAGCACCCGGATCTCGCCGAGTCCGAGCGCGGCGGCGATCGCCCGGTGCATGTGCTCCGGCGGGTGGTCGGTCACCTTCAGCTCCTGCTCGCCGGCCCCCGGCTCGATGGTGTACGAGCGGAGCATGCCGAGCCCGGCGTACTGGGTGAAGGTGTCACCGTCCACCATGGTCATCACCGTGTCGAGGTGCATGAAGGCACGCCGCTTGGGCATGTCGAGGGCGACGATGGTCCGCGCGGAGCCGGCCGCGAACAGCTTGTGCGCCAGCATCTCCACGGCCTGCGGGGTGGTGCGCTCGCTCATGCCGATCAGCACGGCGCCGTTGCCGATGACCAGGACGTCGCCGCCCTCGATCGTGGAGGGGTAGTCGGCCTGTCCCCGGGACCAGATGCGGAACGTTTCCTCACGGAAGAGCGGGTGGTGGCGGTAGATCGCCTCGAAGTGGACGGTCTCGCGCTGCCTCGCGGGCCAGCGCATGGCGTTGATGGAGACACCGTCGTAGATCCACGCCGAGGTGTCGCGGGTGAACAGGTGGTTGGGCAGCGGGCGCAGGAGGAAGTCGTCCAGGTCCATGACGTGGAAGCGGACGGAGGCCGGCTCCGCGTGCGCGTCCAGGAACTCCCGCTTGGTCATGCCGCCGACCAGGGCCTCGGCCAGCTCCTGCGGGGTCATCCGGTCGAAGGCGGCGCGCAGGTGGCCGGTGGCGAGGGGGCCGTACTCCTTCTCGTCGAAGACCCGGTCCAGGACGAGCGTGCGGGCCTCGGGCAGCTCCATGGTCTCGGCGAGCAGGTCGCCGAAGAGATGG
The DNA here is from genome assembly GCF_040647235.1 of Streptomyces sp. NPDC042638. Classification (NCBI taxonomy): domain Bacteria; kingdom Bacillati; phylum Actinomycetota; class Actinomycetes; order Kitasatosporales; family Streptomycetaceae; genus Streptomyces; species Streptomyces sp. NPDC042638. The sequence continues at coordinate 112,069 of NZ_JBEZBT010000006.1, read as the reverse complement.
ACGGCCACCCCGCGGTCGCGCAGTACGTCGGCGAACCCGTCGTGTTCGGCGCGCGCCCGGCGCACCCAGAGCACGTCGTCGAAGAGCAGGGCGTCCTTGTTGCTGGGGGTGAGCCTCTTGAGCTCAAGATCCGGCCGGTGCAGGATGACGCGGCGCAGCCGCCCGGCCTCGGAGTCGACATGGAATCCCATGCCTCCATCCTGACCACCGTAGCCCCGCTTCACCCTCCCCTCGGCGGTTTCCGCGTCCCGCGGCTGTCGTCCTCCGGACGACAACAGGGCGTGCGGTTCGGGGCCGGCCCGCGGCAGCGCACCGGAAGCGCTCCGGAAGCGGGCGGCGGCTGTCCGTGGAAGCGGGAACGGATATGTGCTGGGGGTGTGACCGGTTCAGCCCGCGCCGGACGGCCCGACTGCCGCCCCCCGCTCGTCCACGCCGCGCAGGAACGACTCGACCGCCGACAGGTCGGTCCGTTCCAGATCGCCGGCGCGCAGGACGACGCGCAGCTCGGGGCAGACCGCGGGGTCCTGGTCGAGGCTCCGGGTGAAGGTCTCGACCACCAGCAACAGCAGTTGGGTGCGGTCGAGTTCGACGAGGCGGGACAGGCCCGCGCCGATCAGCGGTATCGCCACCGGTTTGAACAGGCCGTGCCGGGCCACCGACGGCCACAGGCGTTCCAGGCTCAGCCGCAGGTCCGCCGGGGCGGACCGGGCACGCAGGTCGTTGCCCAGCCGGGAGTAGGCGAGGGCGAAGACCCGGCGTTTGCCGACGGGGACCGCCACTGCCGTACCGATCGGATAGCGGGTGCGCCGGCCGCGCCGCTTGTCCCGGACGCTCTCGGTGGCCAGCGGGGCGAACTCCTTGAGGCCCCGGCGCAGTCTGTCGTCCAGGAGCCGGTGCCGGCCCTCGAAGAGACGGTCGACGAGCTGGCCCTGCACACTCTCCCGGCTGATCACGACGTCGTCGGCGAAGGTGTCGAAGGTGTCGGAGAACCCCACGACCAGGTTGGCGTCCTCCTGCTCGAACAGGTCGCCGCGCACCACGACGACGTCCACCCGCAGCCCGCGCAGGGTGTGGCGCAGCAGTTCGTCGCCGTGCCGCTCGCGCAGCCGGGCGTTCAGCCGGGCGAGGGCGGCGGCGGCCTCGGGGTCCTCCGGCCGCTCCCGGGCCGCCTGTTCGGCCGCCGGCAGGGCGAGGTCGTAACGGCCCAGCGCGGTGTGCCCGGCGACCAGTTCGCGCAGCGCGGTCTCCCTGAGCCGGGTCAGCCGCCGCACCGGCGCGGTCGCGAACTCCTCGCCGCGCGCCTCGGCCAGCGGCCGGCCGCACCACAGCCGCAGGGCCTCGTCGAGCAGCCGGACGGCCGACGCCGGTGCCGCGCGCAGCGCGTCCCCCACCAGGCGGGCGAACTCGACGCTGTCCAGTTCGCCGTCCTCCAGCTCCAGTCGGTAGGTGCTCTCGGCTCCGCGCGCGGTCGGCAGCTGTCCGGTGCGCACGATCCGGGCGCCGTGTCCCGGCCCGGCGAGGTCGAACGCGCGCCGCAGCTCCAGTATCCGCTTCTGCACCTCGTTGCGGTTGCGCAGGTCCTGGTGCGGCAGCTGAACGGTCTGCTGCCAGACGTCCCGGTACAGCTCGCGCACGGTCACGGCCTCGCCCTCGGCCGCGACCAGCCGGACCAGCAGCCGTGCCGTCAGCGGGGTGAGGCGCACCGGGGCGCCGTCCACCTCCAGCCGCAGCGGACCGAGGACGCTCACACGTATGCGCGGGGTACGGGTCTGCACGCGCCTCGCCCCCTTCGCCGCGTGACGTCCCGTCAACAGTGTGATCAGCGTAGCAAGATGCCCTGGAGGCGAGCATGCGATTGACCGGTCCGTCCGCACGCACCCGTCCCGCGCTGTCCCGGCTCGCGCGGTCCTGGCGGGGGCGACGGGTGTTCGCGGGCAGCGTGCTCGCCGCCTTCGGCGCGGTGTCGGCCGTCGTGCAGTTCGTCGGCCAGCTGTTCCCGGGCGCCGTCTCACGCCCCGGGACGGTACTGGCCGGCTGTGTGGCGCTGTGCCTGACCTGGGGGCTGGCACGGTCCAGGCCGCAGGCGTCCGTGCGGCAGGAGTTCGGGCGCCCGGGTATGACGGTGGTGGTCGAGGAGGGCGACCTGTTCGAGCGGCCCGGCCATCTGGTGGTGGGGTTCACCGACACCTTCGACACCCGGGTGGGCGCCGACGGTGTCATCGACGACGCCAGTGTGCAGGGCCAGTTGCTCGCCCGCACCTACGCGGGGGACGCCGGCCGGCTGGACGCGGAGCTGGCCGCCGCGCTGGCGGGGGTGGCCCCGGTGTCGTGGGAGAGCGCGCGGGACAAGCCGCGGGGCAAGCGGGCACGGTACCCGATCGGGACGGTCGCCGTCCTCGGCTCCCGGCCGTCGCTGGTCTTCGCCGTCGCCTACAGCCGGATGGGGAACGACTGCGTCGCCTCCAGCGGCGTCGAGGACCTGTGGCTGGGGCTGGAACGGCTGTGGGACGCCGTCCGCCGGCACGGCCGGCTGGAGTCCCTCACCATGCCGTTGACCGGCGCGGGGCTCGCCCGCCTGCACGACCTCGACGAGGACAGCCTGCTGCGGCTGATCCTGCTGTCGTTCGTCGTGCACTCCTGGGAGCGCAGGGTCTGCCGCGAGCTGCGTGTGGTGATCCGCCCCGGTGAACTGGGGCGGATCGACCTGCCGGAGACCGGCGCGTTCCTGGCCGGGCTGGCGGCCGGCGCCCGGCGCCATGCCTGACGCCGGGCGGCGTCTCCCCCTCGGGTACGGCGCCGAGCGGTACGGGCCCGTCCCCCGACTGTGACCGTGCACCGGGCCCGTACCGCGGCTCAGCGGGCCGGCGGGGTTCCCCGTCCGGTGCGGCCGTACGCCGACAGGTGGCGGTACGGCCAGGTCTGGAGCCATTCGGAGCGGGTGTCGTCGACCGTGCAGCCCGCCAGCTTCAGCCGCTGGACGATCTTGCGCAGGGCTGTCTCCGAGCCGTCGAACCGGATGACGTTCCGGCCCGCGATGTCGGCGATCGTGCGCAGCGCGCCGACCTCCACCATCAGCGTGCGCTCCGGGTAGGCCATCAGGACCATGCCCAGCTCGATCAGCACGTTCGGCCGGGGCTGGCCGGTCGGCTCGGTCTCGTACGGCGGCTCGTTCGCGCCGCGCAGCTGCGGATGCAGCTGGACGATGTCGTCCGGGGTGAGCAGCACCAGCGCGGCCTGCGCCAGTCCGGGGGCCTTCGCGACCACGTCGCCGAGGAACGGTGCCGTCCCGCCGGTGGCCCCGACCAGATCCTCCCACTCCAGCGGGCGCAGATCGAGCAGACGCAGCAGGTCGTACATCTTCGTCCGCACCTCCTCGTCCCGCCCGTGGACGACGAAGACGTTGCGGCGCCGGTCCGCGACGGGGCCGGAACCGGTCTGCTCCGGGCGGGCGTGCCGGGTGGACGCGGGGGCGGGGGCGGCGCCGTAGGAGTTCTGCGTGCCCGAGTTGGTGGTGTTGCCGTTGCCGGTGACGAAGCTGTTGTTGCGCCCGAAGTCGTTCCTGCTTCCGTAGTCGCTGCTGTTGCCGCCCGTGGAGGTGTGCGTCATGCGGCTCCCGCCCCCTTGCCGCCGGCCGAGCCGAAGCTGTTCTGCGTACCGGAGTTGGTGGTGTTGTTGTCGCCGTTCACGAAGCTGTTGTTCTGCCCGTAGTTGTTGAGGATGTTGGTCTGGCGGGCCTCGTGCTCCGTCAGGTCGACGTTGTGTTCGTACAGGAAGTCCCGCAGGACGTTGAGGAGTTGGCGCTCCACGATCTGTGTGTACTTGATCGTGTCCGTCTCCTGGAAGAAGACGTGGAAGCGGCTGCTGGTCGCCATCTCCCGGACACTGGTGACCGCGCCGCGGTTCAGGAGGGCGTCGGCGTAGCGGCCGAGGCCGAACTCGCTGGTGTCGGCCGGCTGCGGTACCCGGATCCGGTTCCTGGACCACGGCAGCTGCGGGAGCAGGCGGGCACCGGCCGCCTTCGCGGCGGCCGACCGCAGGGCGGAGTGGGGCGTACCGCGCACGGTGTGCCAGGCCACCTTCAGCAGCGCCCGCTCGCCCAGGGCGGCGGGGAGCCGGTCCACCAGGTGGAAGCTCCGCTCGATCGGCGCCAGCACGTACGAGTAGAACTCGGTGTGCAGGGTGTTGCCTTTGAGGTCGAACCCCACGAAAGCCGTGGTGACCAGCTCCTGGCTCCAGGACCCCACCCGGATGCACAGGTAGTCGCGCCCCGCGTCGTAGACGTCGTCCCAGTGGCCGTCGAGCTGCTCGGGGGTCGGTTCCGTCACGCCCCGCAGGGTCGTGACGGCCGTGCTGAAGGTGCTGCGCTCGACGGCCAGGCCGTCGATCCGCTGCGTCGGGCGGGCCTGGTCCCGCAGCCGGGCGGTCATGCGGTCGGCGACGTAGGCGGTCAGCTCCGCGACGGTGAAGGGCACGACCTCCTTGCGCTGGGGCTCCTGGCCGCTCGCTCCGGGTGCCACGGCGTGCCACGCGCCGGGCTGGTCCTTGAACACCCCGGCCGGCGCGCCGATCATCAGTTCCGCGTTGGACCAGCGGCGCACCTGCCGGCCGGCGCCGACGAACGGCTTGTAGCCGCCGTATCGGATCACGGTGCCGTCCGAGGACTGCTCCCGCTTGATCTTGTCGACCAGTTCGGGGGTCAGCTCGGGGTGGTCGGGGTACGACCCGTCGAACCCCCTCCCCCGGCGCGCGCCGCCGGCCGGGACGGACAGCCGGCGCGACAGTGTCTGCAGGGTGACGACCCGCCGCAGGAACGCGGTGACCCAGAGCAGCCACAGCACCGCCAGGGCCGCGGTGAAGCCGTTCAGGGCGCCGACGGTCATCAGGAGGAAGGTGACCACGACGCCCGCGACGAGCACGGCCAGCCGGAGGCGCTGCAGCCGGCGCGCCGCCAGCGCGTGCGCGAGCACGGGAACCGCGTCGTAGCCGTAGGACGGCGCCACCACCCGGTACTGGTGGGTGAGCAGCTCGCGGATCACACCGGCCCGGTAGACGGGGTCGAGGTAGGTGCCCGCGCACAGCAGCCGGGTGGCGTTGCTCGTGGCGTCCGCGGCCGGACGGCCCGGGACCGGGCCGTCCGGTTCCGGCGCCGGAGCGGGCACGGTGAGGAAATCACTCGCCATTGTCTTCTCGCTCCGCTCTGTTCAGCCGGTGGGGCTCATGGAGGCGCCGGTGATGACCCCGTCGACCACGGTGTACCGGCCGCTGTAGGACTTCTGCGTGCCGTCGGTCTGCTGGGCGAGGAGATGCACCCATACCGTCTCGCCCTGGACGGAGTCGACGGTGACGTCGTCCCGTTCGGTGGTCGCGTAGCCCGACACGAAGGAGGTGTAGGACTCGTCGAGGTTCCTGCCGCCCAGGTCCCAGGCGGTCTGGTAGTCGCGGTCGTTGATGGCTTCGAAGAAGCGGTGGACCGTCCCGTCGGGGCCGGTCGTGCCGTCGGTCGGCCCGGTGCTCTCGGTGCTCTCGGTGTCGGTCGGGACCGGGGCCGTGTCCGTGGCGTCGATGCCGTAGCCGGGCTCCGAGGGCTCGGTGGTGTAGTACGCCGTGGAGACGTCCGGTGTCGGCACGTCCGGGGTCGACGGGTCGTATCCGCCGGAGTAGCCGCCCGAGTATCCGCCGCCCTCGAAGGAGGGGGCACCGGAGCCGTTCGCGTCGTCCGAGCCCAGGTGGGGAACGACGGCCAGGAGCAGGATCAGCAGGAGCGGGATACCGGCGATGAGCAGCGCGTAGGTGCGCTCCCTGCCACCGGCGGGTAACAGGCTCGGCGGCTCGTAGGTGTGGTTCATGGGGCCTCGCAACTCCCGGCGGTGTGCAGGGATGTGGCTTGTTCCGTCGGTAGGACGACAGTCACTCTGCCCGACATCCGCCCGTCGGGAGCCGGTTTCGCGCTTCCGATGCGCTTCCGATCCGGTTGTGGGACGGGACGGCCCTCCAGGGGTCAGATCGCCGTGCAGGGGACCGGCCACCGCCGGATCCGCGGTGGCAGGGCCACCGCCCAGCCCCCGGCGGCCAGCACCAGCCGCTCGGCGGCGAGCAGACCGAGCGCCTCGCGTCCGACGGGGTCCAGGGTGTCCACCGGTGTGGGCTCCAGCAGTCGCAGGAACGTGTCGTGCAGGGCGGGGTGGTCCAGGGTGAGCCGCGCGGCCGTGCCCGGCTCCCGGCGGTCCAGGACGGTGACGAAGTCCGGGCCGCGCCGGTGGTAGAGGGCGCCCTGCGCGTAGGCCGCCCGCCAGGCCGTCAGTTCGGTTTCGGCTGACGCGTGTTCGGCGGGCGGCGGAAGGTGGTGCAGCAGGGCCGGGTCGTACGACGGCGTGCCCGTCGCCCGCCAGTCCACCCGCAGGCCGAGGCCCTGGCACTCGCGCAGGAACCGCACCGCCTCCGCCGTACCGCGGCCGGAGCCGCTCAGGTCCAGGGGCCCGGCCGGCTCCACCCGGCGGCCGGTGAGCCGGTGCGGTACGGCGGCGGGTGGCGCGCTCATCCGGCCCTCTCGGGCAGCCGGACCGGTTCGCCCCGGGTGGGCAGCGCGACGTAGGTGGCGCCGTCGCGGAACACGAGGCCGAGCCGCCGCACCCGTCCGACCCAGGTGTGCAGGTCCGGGGGTGCCACCGCGTGCCCGTCCTCGGTCAGCAGTCGGTGCAGGGCGGGGACGGTCCGGCCGTCCTCCAGGTGGCGCAGGGCAGCGGCCCGCCAGCCGGTGAAGCGGTGGGTGGCGGGCGGCCGGCCGTACCGCCTCTCGTGCACCAGCAGGTCTGCGCCGTCCTCCTCGAACAGCAGCCGGGATCGCGCGTGTCCGGCCCGCCACGCGGCCACCGCCTCCCGCAGCCGCCGCTCGGCCGGCCCGCCGAGCCCCGCCGGCTCACTGTCGAACAGGTAGACCATGTCGGCGAGTTCGCCCTCGGGCAGGTCGTAGACGTGCTGGTACATCTCGGCCGGGCGGCGCTTGCCGAAGCCGCGGCCGGGATCGGTGAAGTGCGGGCTGAACCGCTCCAGCTGGATGCGGTGGGCGCCGCTCGGCGGCTGGAGGTGGACCAGCGCGGGGAGCTGGTCGATGACGGGCGTGTAGTCATCGGCGGTCTCGCCCGGGAAGCCGTACAGCAGGTTCCAGGAGCAGGTCAGGGCGTGGTTCTCGCACTCGCGCAGGGTGCGGACGTTACGGGCGCCGGTCACGCCCTTGTCCATGAGGTCCAGCACGCGGCTGCCGAGGCTCTCGATGCCGGGCTGGATGTGCACCGTGCCCGAGTCGCCGAGCAGCCGGAGCTGGTCGGCGGTGAGGTTGGACTTGACCTCGTAGTGCAGCCGCAGGTCCCAGCCGCTGTCGACGACGCGGGGCAGGAAGTCGCGGAAGTAGGCCATGTCGATGATGTTGTCGACGGTGACCACGTCGAGGAGGCGGTGACGGCGCACCAGCCTGTCGATCTCGGTCCACAGCCGCTCCCCCGGCTTGGCGCGGAAGGCCATGGCGGTGCCGTTGAGCCCGCAGAAGGTGCAGTGGTGCTTCTCGCCCCACCAGCAGCCACGGGCGCCCTCCACCACCAGCTTCGGGTGGATGTACTCCCGCACCGGGGAGACGTCCAGGGCGCACTGCCACTGGTCGTAGTCGGGCGAGGGTATGTCCGCCGGGGCCACGGTCCGCCGGCTTTCCTCATTGGCCCGGGACACCGTGCCGTCCCACCAGCACAGGCCGGGGACGTCCACCGGGTCGGTGCCCGCGGCCAGGTGGTGCAGCAGGGCCGGGAAGGCGTACTCGGCCTCGCCGCGGACCACGTGGTCGACGAACGGGTGGTTGCGGTGCAGCGCGCTCCCCATCGGCCCGTCACAGTTGCTGCCGCCGAGGACGACCGTCAACTCCGGCCGTCTCCGCTTCAGTTCACGGGCCAGGGCGAGCGAGGGCACGTTCTGCATGAAGGTGCTGGCGGCTGAACCCGACCACGTCCGGTTCAGCCGCCAGCACCTCCGTGGCACAGGCGTCGACGAAAGGGGCCGCGTACGGCCGCATCGCCAGGGCCGTGTCGATGAAGACGCCCCGGCCGGCCGCGTAGTCCCGCAGCCGGGCCACGCCCCAGTCCGGGTCGTCGTACAGGACCCCGGAGAAGACGAAGTCACCGAGACCGTGGAAGATCGCGTCGCTGCCGACCTCCACGTAGTCCCCCGGCCGCAGCCGGCCGCCGGAGCGCTCCAGCAGGAACTCCGCCCAGCGCAGGGAGCCGTGGAACTCGGTGACCTCGTCGCCGGGGCGGCCCTGGCGCACGATCCGGTTCAGCAGGCCCAGTTGCAGCGAGGGCAGGTCGAGCGGATGCCACGGCATCGTGACCAGGTGGACACGCATGCTCAGCGGGTCGGCCGCTTCTCCAGGATCGCCGGCCGGCGAGTGGTGCTCCGCTCGTCCTCACGGACCACGGTCTTCTTGATCTCCACGCCCGTCACTCCCCTCCCGGCGCGCGAACACCCGTGTGCCGCACGGCCGTCCACGATATGGACAACGGGTGTGCGACACAAGGGCGTTGTGTGCGGCCCGTTTCCTCTTGGCATGATCGATAGCAGTCAGTTCCGATGTCAGGCTGGAGCCGCCGATGGACATGACCGAGTCAGGGCACGCCGCACGAGTGTCTGCTTATGCGGCCGTAGGAGCACGGCTGTCCTTGTTGAGCGACCGCCAGCTTGAGAACGCGGTGGCCGCCGCGCCGAGTCTCGGTTCCGGCATCGGCGGTAGGTCGGCGGAGATGGAAGTCGAAGGAGTACGCGTCTTCGTCAAGCGGGTTCCGCTGACAGACATCGAGTTGCAACCGGAGCATGTGCGGTCGACCGCCAACCTCTTCGAACTTCCCCTCTTCTACCAGTACGGGGCAGGGTCGGCGGGGTTCGGAGCCTGGCGTGAGCTGGCCACGCACATCATGACCACAGGCTGGGTGCTGAAGAACGAGTTCGCGGGTTTCCCCCTGCTGTATCACTGGCGGGTTCTGCCTGACAGTCCCCCTTCAGGCTTCGTCGACGGACTCGGGGGCGTTGAGGGGGCCGTCGCGCATTGGGACGGGTCGCCAGCCGTGCGCCGTCGGCTGGAGGCCATCGGCAGTTCCTCCTTCAGCCTGGTGCTCTTCCTGGAGCATGTGCCCCGGACGCTCGGCGCGTGGCTCGGCGAAACCCGTGATGCGGCCTGGCCGGAGCCGGGAGGCGAATCGCCCTACCGGTGGGTCGAGGATGCGTTGCTGCGGGGGACGGAGTTCATGAGCGCGCGCGGACTCGTCCACTTCGACACGCACTTCGCCAACCTGCTCACCGATGGGCGGCAGGTGTACTTCGCGGACTTCGGGCTCGCGTCGAGCCGCGACTTCGCACTCTCGGCGGAAGAAGCCGCCTTCCTTGCCGATCATCTTGTCTACGACCGTTCCTACGCACCCAGCCACCTGCTTCGCCATCACCTGCCCGACTGCGTGCCTGGTGGGACCGAACACGGCACCTTCCTGCGTGAATGGGTCGAAGGTCACCGCCCCGACGGCGTTCCGCCCGACATCGGCGCGATCATCGACCGGCATGCCCCGCACGCCATCGTCCTGGACGACTTCCACCACCGCCTGCTCACGCAGAGCAAGCGCACCCCGTTCCCCGTGGCTGAGGTCCGGCAGGCTCTGGCCAGCACATCAGCCTCGGGAGAGTAACAGCCCGCCGCGCGTACGAGTTCCGGGCCGCCGCGTGCGGGCAGCGCGGGGACCTCGATGCGCAGCGGCAGGGGGGCGGCGGCATCGATCTCCAGCAGAGCCCGCGCACCGGGTCGCGCGGACATGTGATCTCCGTTATGGCTGTCCGGCCCGCCGATCTGGTGGAGTGAGCCCTCGTCAACTGACCAATGACAGAAGGGGGAACCATGCGCATCGGCCACGGAACCCGGGCACGGAGAAGGGCCGCCGTCGCGGTGGCGGCCGGCGCCGTCCTGGGCACGGGCGTCCTCGCGACCGCTCCCGCCCAGGCGGACGCGACACCGCCCGCGGCAGCCTCGGCGCGCACCGTCACGGCGGCGCCGCAGGTGTCCGCCCAGGGCGCGTTCGCCATGAACCCGGCCACGGGCAAGCAGCTCTTCGGCAAGGCGCCGGACGGCCGGCTGCGGACCGGCTCCACCACGAAGATCATGACGGCGCTCGTGGTGCTGTCGCAGCGGAACGTGAACCTCGACAAGAAGGTGAAGATCAAGAAGGAGTACACCGACTACATCATCGACCCGGTGACCCATCAGCAGCGTTACTCCAGCGCGAACCTGATCCTCGGCGACTCGATGAAGGTGCGCGACCTGCTGTACGGCCTGATGCTCCCGTCGGGCTGCGACGCGGCCTACGCGCTCGCGGACACCTACGGGACGGGCTCGACGACGGCCCAGCGGACCAAGTCGTTCATCGGCAGGATGAACAGCAAGGCGCGCGAACTGGGCCTGGAGAACACCCACTTCGACTCCTTCGACGGGGTGTCCAACGGGAAGAACTACTCCTCGCCACGGGATCTGGCCAAGCTGGCCGGGGTCGCGCTGAAGAACAAGACGTTCAAGACGGTCGTCGGCACCAAGGTCTACGACGACATGCAGTCGTACCGGCCCGGCGGCGGCACCCACGCCATGGCGCCGTGGAAGAACTCCAACACGCTCCTCGGCTCCTACCGGGGTGCGATCGGCGTGAAGACCGGCTCCGGGCCGGAGGCGAAGTTCTGCCTGGTGTTCGCGGCGACCCGCGGCTCCAGGACGGTCGTGGGCAGCATCCTCGCGGACACGTCCGTGGACCAGCGGTTCAAGGACGCGGCGAAGATCCTCGACTACGGCTTCACCCAGCGCGGCTGAGGCGGGCCGGGGGGACGGCCGGGTCCCCCCGGCGGTCCCCCCGGCGCGGCTACGACAGCTGGGACTGGACCTGGGTGGAGATCAGCTCCAGGTGGTCCAGGTCGCCGAGGTCGAGAAGCTGGAGGTAGATCCGCCGGGAGCCGATCTCGGCGTACCGGCCGATCTTGTCGACGACCTCGGCCGGGGAACCCGCCAGCCCGTTGGCCTTCAGTTCCTCCACCTCACGGCCGATCGCGGCGGCGCGGCGGGCCACCTCCTGGTCGTCCCTGCCGACGCAGACGACGAGCGCGTTGGAGTACGTCAGATCACCCTCCTCGCGGCCCGCCTCCGCCGCGGCGGCCCGCACCCGGCCGAACTGCCGCTCGCTGTCCTCGACGGAGGCGAACGGGATGTTGAACTCGTCGGCGTACCGGGCGGCGAGCCGGGGGGTCCGGGTCGCGCCGTGGCCGCCGATGAGCACCGGGATCTTCCGCTGCGCGGGCTTGGGCAGCGCCGGCGACTCCGTGAGGTCGTAGTACGTGCCGTGGAAGTCGAAGGTCTTGCCGGCCTCGGTCGCCCACAGCCCGGTCACGATCGCGAGCTGCTCCTCCAGGCGGGCGAACTTCTCCTTCGGGAACGGGATGCCGTACGCCTTGTGCTCCTCCTCGAACCAGCCCGCGCCGAGGCCGAGTTCCACCCGGCCGCCGGACATCTGGTCGACCTGGGCGACCTGGATGGCGAGCACGCCGGGCAGCCGGAAGGTGCCGGCGGTCATCAGGGTGCCGAGCCGGATCCGCTTGGTCTCGCGGGCGAGGCCGGCCAGTGTGATCCAGGCGTCCGTGGGGCCGGGCAGGCCGTCCCCGTTGCCCATCCGCAGATAGTGGTCGGAGCGGAAGAACGCGTCGAAGCCGAGATCCTCGGTGGCCTTCGCCACGGTGAGCAGGGTGTCGTAGGTGGCCCCTTGCTGGGGCTCGGTGAAGATTCGAAGGTCCATACACCTATCCTGCACGGCGACCGCCGCGTCGTCCTCGCCGGTGTCGTCCGGCGCGGCCGTCCACGGCCGGGTGAAAATCGTCCACCGTGTGTGCGGGCCCTGCTCCGAGCCAGTGACCGGCCCCGGCGATGATCGTTGGTCCGTCGGGGCCGGACCGTCCGGCACCCGCGCCGGGGGCCGAGGAGGCCGTCTTGTCCGAAGAGTCCGTTCCCCAGCAGGGAGGCCCCGCCGGGCGGCCCGACGGCTCCACCGGTCGCCCGAAGGGGCTGCTGGAGCAGATGGAGGAGCTGATGGCGGCGCTGAACGCTGATCTGTCGGCGCTGGCGGACCTGCAGTCCGGGGGCCCGAGGCACGACGCGGCCGACGAGACGGCCTGAAGCGAACGCGCGGCGCACAGCCCCTCCGCCGAGCCCGCCGCCGTCGGGCACCCGCACACCGCAAGGCGCACCTCACGGTCACAGATCGAACGGTCCGCCCGCGCGGGTTCGCCCATCGCGTGGGTCCGCCCTCGCGGTGACGGACGGAGCGGTCCGCCCGCGCGGGTTCACCGACCGAGTGGGTCCACCCCCGGTCCCGGGCACACCGAGCGGGCACGTCAGCGCCGGTTCACACGCCGGACGGGCTGTCCTGGGCGTCCTCCGGTAACACCTCTTCCCGTGCCGCCAGCTTGCGCAGCATCTCGCGGACGCGGTCGCGGGACTCGTCGGCCGCGTCGATCGCCTCCATGCACTGCCAGTACGTCGCCTCGTCGGCAGCGGCGCTGGCCATGCCGACCAGGGATATGCCGACCTCGCCGAGCAGGCCGCCGAGGCAGATCAGGGTCTCGCGGGCGTCGTCCAGTTCGGTGAGCTGGGCGGCGCGCAGGTCGCCCGGGTCGAGTTCGGGCGGGTCCAGGACTCCGCACCCCCGGCCCGCCAGCTCGGTCAGTCCCAGGGCCTCGCCCCGCAGTTCCGGCGGGCCGGAGACCGCGAGGCGGCTCCCGATCGCCTGTGCCAGGGCCTGCGCCTGCCAGACCTCCGCCATCATCTCCGCCGCGTCGGCGCCGCCCGCCAGGGCTCGCCTGCTCGCGAGGATGAGCCGTACCGCATCCATGTGGTGCCCCCGTCCGTCCGCCGCGTCATCTCGCACGGTCGCCTGCCGTCTCTTGTTCACTACCCAGCGTGAGGGCCCAAGGGACGAAAAGCCAGAGGAAGCCCGAAATCTGTGGACAACAATTCGGATTCGGCAGCCGATTCGACTCCGGAGAGTGATAACGGAATTTAGGATTCCGCCTGTTGGTCCCCCCGGCCCGGAAGGGGGAAGCGGCGTTCGTTGCGGTCGATCTTGGCGGCCAGGGCGGCCAGCGGGTCGACGCCGAGGACCTCGCAGAACTGCAGCAGATAGGCCAGGACGTCGGCGACCTCGTCCGTGACGCGGTGGGCCGTGCCGGGATCGTCCATCACCCGTGCGGACTCCTCCGGTGTCAGCCACTGGAAGATCTCGACCAGTTCGGAGGCCTCCACCGAGAGGGCGGCGACGAGGTTCTTGGGTGTGTGGTAGGGCTGCCAGTTCCGCGCGGCGGCGAACTCGGCCAGTCTGCTCTGGAGCCGGGCCAGGTCGGGATGTTCCGTCACGGGTTCAGGTGTACCACCGTGACACCCGGGGTCCGGGCGGACCAGGAGGCGTCGCTCACCGCGGCCACACAGCGGATGTGCCCGCGCTCGCCCATCCGGGCGGCCGTCCACAGCAACTCCCGCCGCTGGGCGGGGTCCAGGCCACGGTCGAAGCCGTCGGCGAGGACGGTGAGGGTGCGCAGGGCGTCGGGCACCTCGCCCGGGGCGTCCATGTCCAGCACGCCCGGCCCGGTCAGCAGCACCAGGGTCAGCGCGAGATAGCGCAGCTCGCCGTCGCCGAGCCGGGCGATGTCGGTGCGGACGCCGTCGCCGCGGTCGAGCAGCGCCCGCACCGTGCCGTCGGACGACGGCTCGGCCACCAGGTCGGCGACCCGGCCGGCGCACCCCGCGTGCAGCGCCTCGACCAGCCGGCCGTGCCGGCGACCGCACTCCGCGCGCGTGCGCCAGAGCACGTCGGCGAGGTTGTCGCAGCCCGGCAGCAGCCGGCCGGAGCCGGTCGGGACGGGGACCCGCATGTACTCGGGGCGTGGATCGCAGGGAAAGACCGAGCGCAGGGCCACGACCATCTGCTCGGCCGCCGCGAGCACCTGGCGCTGCCCGTCGGTCTTGCCCGCCACGCGCAGCGGCAGCAGGGCGGTGCCCAGACGGTCGTCGGGAAGCGGGGCGCGGGTCACCGGGGCGGAGCCCGCGGTGTGCCAGGCGGCCTGGACGGTACGGCGCCCCGGGTCACGCAGGGCGGTCTCCAGCAGGACGACTCCGCCTGCGGTCAGCCGCTCCCCCACGATCCGCAGGTCCGGTTCGGCCTGGACCGCGACGTCCAGCCGGACCGGTCCCTCCGCGCCGTCGGCCGTACACCCGATGCGGAAGCCCCGGCGCCCCTGGGAGTCGGGACGCGCCCGCTCCGGGACGCAGGCGGCCGGGTCCGGGAACGCTTCCACGAGCGGCGCGCCGCCGCCGAGCCGGGCCAGCGCCTCGTACGCGGCGAGCGCGGTCGTCTTGCCCGCCCCGCTGGGCCCCGCGAACAGGGTGACGGGCCCCAGCGGAAACCCGGCCCGCCGGTGCCCGGCGAAGGCCGACAGCCGCAACTCGGTGATCCGGGAGCGGAGATCGAGGGGTGGGCGGGACTGCGCGGGGACGGTCCCGGCGGACGCGTCGGCCGCGGGTGGCTCAGCGGACACGGGTGGCACGGCCATATGCGGACCGTAGGACTCCGCCCACACGCCGAACCGTTTCACCGCCGCCACCTTCCTACGATCGGGGGACGACTCCCCCGATCGCGGACACAGGCACGGCAGAAAACCGGCCGGACCCTGTCAGCCGCGTCAGCCGCCCGAGATGCCCGCGCCCTCCATCAGCCCGCTGACCTCCGTACCCGGCGGGGTGAGGAGGAAGACGTTGCGGTCGACCCGGTGCATCCCGCTGCCCAGCCCGAACACGACGCCCGTGCTGAAGTCGAGGACACGTTTGGCGACGTCCCCCTCCGCGCCGGACAGGTCGAGCAGGACCGGCACCCCGGCCATGAGGGTCTCGGCGACCTCCCGCGCGTCGGCGAAGACGTTGACCCGCAGGACCACGAATCTGCGCCGGGTCTCGGTCTCGGCGTCGGGCAGCGAGCGGTGGCTCACCGCGGACGGCCACGCGTCCCGGCCCCGCAGCGGCACGACCTGGGCGAGCCCTTCCCACTGTTCATCGGTGACGTCGTAACGGCTCACCGGCTCCCCCCGACCTGACTCGCACTCAATGCCTGCACCAGCCAATTCTTACGCCAAGTCACCCGTTCGGCCCAACAATGACACGGTGTGCGACCGATCCCGCACCGCTCCCCCTGTGCGGTTCGGGCGCTCTGCACCAAAATAGGCATTTCTTACCGGGCTCCTACTCGACTCTTCACCGGCCTCCGCCCCCGGTTCACCCACCACCACTAGCGTCCGGTGCCGTGCACGTGGCAGACACACAGCAGGTGACACCCGAACGGCGGACATCGTCGGCGGTGTCCGCCGGCCCGGGAACGCGCCCGCCGGACCCGGACGGCCCCGCGCAGTGGCACCGGGTGCTCACGCTCCTCGCCGACGTGAGCCTGTTCATCGGCACACGCACGGTCTGGACCCAGGCCGCCACACACCGACCGGTCCTCGCGGGCGTCATCTCGGTCTGCTACGCCTCCATCCTGGTGACCGGCGTCCTCGCCCTGACGGTCCGCCGGACCCGCTCGCTGGCCCGCCTGGACCTGGTGGTGCTGGCGACCGCGGTCGTCCTCGCCCTGTGCGCGTGGGCCCTGAACCACGCCGGCGGCGACGAGGCCGTCCTCACCAGCCAGGCCGCGCGGGAACTCGTCGCCGGGCATCCGGTGTACGGGCATCCGTGGCCCTGGCTCTTCCACGCCAAGGGCGTCGCGCTGACCCCGACCACCGACGGCGGGTACGACTTCACGTACGGCTATCCCCCGCTCGCCCCGCTGCTCACGGCGCCTCTGCTGTGGCTGGGCGACGGCGGCGTCCCGGCCACGGCGGCGGCGACGGCGGCGCTGGTCGTGGGCACGGTGGTGCTGTGGCGGCTGCTGCCGGTCCCGTGGCGCCCGGCGGCGACGATGGTCTGCCTGGGCTTCGGTCTCCTGCCGCTGTACGCCCGGCAGGGCTACCCGGCCGTCGTCGGCCTGGTCCTGCTGATGCCGGTGGTGGTGCGCTGGCCCCGGCTCGGCGCGCGCGGCCGGCTGGGCGCCGCCGGGATCGCGCGGGCCGCGTGCCTGGGCGCCGCGTGCGCCGCCCAGCAGCTGCCCTGGTTCGTCACACCGTTCCTGCTGGCCGGGATCTACGCCGTGCGGCGCGGCGAACTGGGCGGGCGGGCGGCGGCGCGGGTACTGCTGCGGATCACGGGGATCGCGGCGCTGACCTGGCTGCTGATCGACACGTACTTCGCCGTGAGCGAGTCCGGCCCCTGGCTGGGCGGCATCGCCCTGCCGCTGACCCAGGGCGCGGTGCTGCACGGCCAGGGCCTGGTGGACGTGTCGCTGTACTTCACCCCCGGTGGCGACCGGCTGGACTGGTACGGCCGTGCGAGCGCGCTGCTCGCCGCCGCCCTGCTGGTGGTGTTCGTCCTGTTCGTCCGGCGACTCGGACCGGCCGCGACCGTGCTGCCCTGGTGCGCCTTCTATCTGGCGACGCGCTCCCAGGACGGCTACTACCTGCTGATGACTCCGCTGTGGCTGGCGGCGGCGGTCACCGCGCCCCTGCCGGAGTTCGCCCACGCCTGGCAGCCGCGGCCCGGCCCGCTGGCCGGCCCGCGCCGCCGGGCCGCCCTCGCCGTGACCGCAGCGGCTGTGCTGACGCCCGCGCTGGTGAGCGCGGCCCTGGCGGCGACCGGGACGCCACCGCTGCGGATGGACGTCACGGCGTCCCGGCGCGTCTCGGCGTCGGCCCTGTCCGGGCTGACCCTGCGGGTCACCAACACCGGCGGCACCGCGCTCACCCCGCACTACATGCTGACCAGCGGCCAGGGCATGAGCCAGTACTGGTCGCGGGCGCGCGGCCCGGCCACGATCGCCCCGCACACCACGGCGACCGTCGAACTCCGGGCTCCGTCGGGCGCCTTCCGGGTATCGTCGAAAAGGAGCGCCCGGCTCAGGCTGCGGGCCTTCACGGCGAGCCCGCAGACGCTGTCCACCCGGGAGGTGCGACGGGCCGATCTGGGCCTCGGGCCGCCGCCGGGATGAAGGCCGGACCCGCCGACCGGGCCGCCGAGCGCCCGGGACCCCCTGTCGGGACGAAAGCGGGATCCGCCCTGCCGGGACGAAAGCGAGACAGGTCACCACCGCAAGAAGAGAAACCTCACAGCCCGTGCTCCACCTCCCGTTCAGCGGCCTGCCCTAGCATCCGACCATGACGGTCCTGCCTGACGACGGGCTCTCACTGGCCGCCGAGTTCCCTGACGCGACGCACGAGCAGTGGCAACGCCTGGTCGAGGGCGTGCTGCGCAAGTCGGGCAAGGAGCTAGCCGGCGAGGCAGCTGAGGACGCCCTGTCCACGACGCTGGAGGACGGGCTGCGCACCCGGCCCCTCTACACCGCGCGCGACAGCGCGCCCGACCCCGGCCTGCCGGGCTTCGCCCCCTTCGTGCGGGGCAGCCGTCCGGAGGGCGGCATCGCGGGCGGCTGGGACGTACGGCAGCGGCACACCTCGCTCGCCGGCGGCACGGCGGAGCCGGTGCTCGCCGACCTGGAGAACGGCGGCACCTCCCTCTGGCTGGTGCTGGGCGAGGGCGGTATCCCGGTCTCCGACCTGGGCCGCGCCCTCGACGGCGTCTACCTGGACCTGGCGCCGGTGGTGCTGGACGCGGGCCGCGACACCGAGCAGGCCGCCGAGGCCCTGCTGCGGCTGTACGCGGACAAGGGCGTCGACGCCAAGGCCGTACGGGGCGCGCTGGGCGGCGATCCGCTCGGGTACGAGGCCCGCACCGGAACCGCGCTCGACTTCGCGCCGTACGCCGCGCTGGCCGCCCGGTGCGCCGCGGAGTACCCGGGCCTGCGCGCGCTGACCGTGGACGCGCTGCCGTACCACGAGGCGGGCGGCTCGGCCGCGCAGGAAGTGGGCGCCTCGCTGGCCACCGGTGTGGCCTATCTGCGGGAGCTGACCGAGGCCGGGCTCGGCGTCGAACAGGCCGTGGCACAGCTGGAGTTCCGCTACGCGGCCACCGCCGACCAGTTCCTGACCATCGCCAAGCTGCGCGCGGCGCGGCGGCTGTGGGCGCGGGTCGCCGAGGTCTGCGGGGCGCCGGACGCGGGCGGCCAGGTGCAGCACGTGGTGACCTCGCCGGTGATGATGAGCCGCCGCGATCCGTGGGTGAACATGCTCCGCACGACGGTCGCGACCCTCGCCGCGGGGGTGGGCGGCGCCGACGCCGTGACCGTGCTGCCGTTCGACCACGCGCTCGGCCTGCCCGACGCCTTCGCGCGGCGGATCGCCCGCAACACCTCCACGATCCTGATCGAGGAGTCCCACCTGGCCCGGGTCATCGACCCGGCGGGCGGCTCCTGGTACGTCGAGCGGCTGACGGACGAACTCGCCGAGGCCGCCTGGCAGTTCTTCCGGTCCGTCGAGCGTGACGGCGGCCAGGCGGCCGGCCTGCGCTCCGGCCGGATCCGCACCGACCTGGCGACGACGTGGGCGGAGCGGTCCAAGCGGCTCGCCAAGCGGCGCGAACCGATCACCGGCGTCAGCGAGTTCCCGTCGCTGGCGGAGAAGCCGGTGGAGCGCGCGCCCGCCCCCGAGCCGCCCTCGGGCGGGCTGCCGCGGGTGCGCCGCGACGAGGCGTACGAGGAGCTGCGCGCCCGTTCCGACGCCCATCTGGCGGCGACCGGCACCCGGCCCCGGATCTTCCTCGCCACGATCGGCTCGCCCGCCGAGTACACCGCGCGCGCGACCTTCGCCGCCAACCTCTTCCAGGCCGGCGGCGTCGAACCGGTCAGCGAGGGCCGCTTCGAGGACAGCGGTGCCACCGAGGCCGTGCTGTGCTCCAGCGACGCGCTCTACGCCGAGCAGGCCGGGCCGACCGCCGAGTCGCTGCGCGCGGCCGGTGCCCGGCACGTGTTCCTCGCGGGCCGGGGCGAGTACTCCGGCATCGACTCGTACGTCTTCGCGGGCTGTGACGCCGTGGATGTGCTGTCCGCGACCCTCGACCGCATGGGAGTGTCCTGATGGGAATCCCCGACTTCTCCGGCATCGAGCTGGGGTCCCCGGTCGCCGACGGCAGCGACGGCGAGTGGCGCGCCGCCGTCGAGCGCGCCACCGGCGGCGCCCAGCCGCTGTGGGAGACCCCGGAGGGCATCGGGGTCAAGCCGCTGTACACCGGCCGCGACCTGGAGGGCCTGGACTTCCTGGGCACCTTCCCGGGCATCGCGCCGTACCTGCGTGGCCCGTACCCGACGATGTACGTCAACCAGCCCTGGACGATCCGCCAGTACGCGGGCTTCTCCACCGCCGAGGAGTCCAACGCGTTCTACCGGCGCAACCTGGCGGCCGGCCAGAAGGGCCTGTCGGTCGCGTTCGACCTGCCGACGCACCGGGGCTACGACAGCGATCACCCGCGCGTGACGGGTGACGTCGGCATGGCGGGCGTGGCCATCGACTCGATCTACGACATGCGCCAGCTGTTCGACGGCATCCCGCTGGACCGGATGACCGTGTCGATGACGATGAACGGCGCCGTGCTGCCGGTGCTGGCGCTGTACATCGTGGCGGCGGAGGAGCAGGGCGTGCCGCCGGAGAAGCTGGCGGGGACCATTCAGAACGACATCCTCAAGGAGTTCATGGTCCGTAACACCTACATCTATCCGCCGAAGCCGTCGATGCGGATCATCTCCGACATCTTCGCGTACACCTCGCAGCGGATGCCCCGCTACAACTCCATCTCCATCTCCGGCTACCACATCCAGGAGGCCGGTGCCACGGCCGACCTGGAGCTGGCGTACACCCTCGCGGACGGCGTCGAGTACATCCGCGCCGGCCGTGAAGCGGGCCTGGACGTGGACGCGTTCGCCCCCCGGCTGTCGTTCTTCTGGGCGATCGGCATGAACTTCTTCATGGAGATCGCGAAGCTCAGGGCGGCCCGGCTGCTGTGGGCCAAGCTGGTCTCCCAGTTCGAACCGAAGAACAGCAAGTCCCTCTCCCTGCGCACCCATTCGCAGACCTCGGGCTGGTCGCTGACCGCTCAGGACGTGTTCAACAACGTCACGCGGACCTGCGTGGAGGCGATGGCGGCGACCCAGGGCCACACCCAGTCGCTGCACACCAACGCCCTCGACGAGGCCCTCGCGCTGCCGACCGACTTCTCGGCGCGCATCGCCCGCAACACCCAGCTGCTCATCCAGCAGGAGTCGGGCACCACCCGGGTCATCGACCCGTGGGGCGGCAGCGCCTACGTGGAGCGGCTGACGTACGACCTGGCGCGCAAGGCCTGGGCGCACATCCAGGAGGTGGAGCAGGCCGGCGGTATGGCGCAGGCCATCGACGCCGGTATCCCGAAGCTGCGCGTGGAGGAGGCGGCGGCCCGCACCCAGGCCCGCATCGACTCCGGGCGGCAGCCGGTGATCGGTGTCAACAAGTACCGGGTGGACAGCGACGAGCAGATCGAGGTCCTCAAGGTCGACAACTCCTCGGTGCGTACCCAGCAGATCGAGAAGCTGCGGCGGCTGCGGGCGGAGCGGGACGAGACCGCCTGCCGGGACGCGCTGGACGCGCTGACCCGGGCGGCCGACGGCGACGGCAACCTGCTGGAGCTGGCGGTGCACGCGGCCCGTGCCAAGGCGACGGTCGGCGAGATCTCCGACGCCCTGGAGAAGGTGTACGGCCGGCACGCGAGCCAGATCCGTACGATCTCCGGTGTGTACCGCAACGAAGCAGGCCAGTCGCCGTCCGTGGACCGCACCCGGGCCCTGGTGGACGCCTTCGAGGAGGCCGAGGGGCGCCGGCCGCGCATCCTGGTCGCCAAGATGGGCCAGGACGGTCACGACCGCGGCCAGAAGGTGATCGCGACCGCCTTCGCCGACCTCGGCTTCGACGTGGACGTCGGCCCGCTGTTCCAGACGCCCGAGGAGGTCGCCCGGCAGGCGGTCGAGGCGGACGTGCACGTGGTCGGGGTGTCCTCGCTGGCCGCCGGTCACCTCACGCTCGTCCCGGCGCTGCGCGAGCAGCTCGCCGAGGAGGGCCGCGAGGACATCATGATCGTGGTCGGCGGGGTGATCCCGCCGCAGGACGTGCCGACCCTGCTGGAGATGGGCGCCACGGCCGTGTTCCCGCCCGGGACGGTGATCCCGGACGCGGCCCGCGACCTGGTCAAGCAGCTGTCGGCCGATCTCGGCCACGAGCTGTAGCGCCGATGGCAGCGATCGATCTCGACACCTATGTGAAGGGTGTGCTGGACGGGAAGCGGGCCCTGGTGGCCCGCGCCATCACGCTCGTCGAGTCCACCCGGCCGCAGCACCGCGCCCTGGCCCAGGAGTTGCTCACCGAGCTGCTGCCGCACAGCGGCCGGGCGCGGCGGATCGGCGTGAGCGGGGTGCCGGGTGTCGGCAAGTCGACGTTCATCGACGCGTTCGGCACGATGCTGACCTCGCTGGGTCACCGGGTGGCCGTCCTCGCCGTCGACCCCTCCTCGACCCGTACGGGCGGATCCATCCTGGGCGACAAGACGAGGATGGAGCGGCTGGCGGTCGATCCGGCGGCCTTCGTGCGCCCCTCCCCCAGCGCGGGCACGCTGGGCGGGGTCGCCAAGGCCACCCGGGAGTCGATGGTGGTGATGGAGGCGGCCGGCTACGACGTGATCCTGGTGGAGACCGTCGGCGTCGGCCAGTCGGAGACGGCGGTCGCCGACATGGTCGACTCCTTTCTGCTGCTGACCCTGGCCCGCACCGGCGACCAGCTCCAGGGCATCAAGAAGGGCGTCCTGGAGCTGGCCGACGTGATCGCCGTCAACAAGGCGGACGGCCCGCACGAGCGCGACGCCCGCGCCGCGGCCCGGGAACTGGCGGGCGCGCTGCGGCTGATGCACGGCAAGGACGCCTTCTGGTCGCCCCCGGTGCTGCACTGCAGCGCCCGGGAGGCGGCCGGCCTGGACACGGTCTGGGAGCGCCTGGAACAGCACCGGACCCTGCTGGACTCCACCGGGAAGCTGGCCGCCAAACGCCGGGACCAGCAGGTCGGCTGGACCTGGGCGATGGTCCGCGACGAGCTGCTCGGCCGGCTGTACGCCGACCCGGCGGTGCGCGAGGCCGCCCCGGAGCTCGAACGGCAGGTCAGGCAGGGCCGGTTGACGGCGACTCTGGCGGCGGACCGGATCCTGGCGGCCTTCGAGGGACGGACGGCCCCCGCGGCCGATGCCTGAGCGGACCCGATCGGCAGTGTCGGACGGCAGTGTCGGACATCACTTCCCGCGGGCCGGACGGTCGTCGAGGGCCTCAGGACACGGGTCCTCGGCGGCGAGGGCCGGCGGGAGCCGGGTGGACCGGGTTGCGCGGTGAGCCGCAGCCGGAAAGGATCAGTTCTTCGTGAGCCAACATTTCGATGTCCTTGTTCTAGGAGCGGGCCCGGGCGGCTACACAGCCGCGGTTCGCAGCGCGCAACTCGGTCTGTCCACCGCGGTGGTGGAGGAGCGGTACTGGGGCGGCGTCTGTCTCAACGTGGGGTGCATCCCCTCCAAGGCACTGCTGCGCAACGCCGAGATGGTGCAGTTCGTCACGAACGAAGCCAAGGCCTACGGCATCTCCGTGGGCGATGACGTCTCCGCGGACTACGGGGTCGCCCACCAGCGCAGCCGCAAGGTCGCCGACGGCCGGGTCAAGGGCGTTCACTACCTGATGAAGAAGAACGCCATCACCCAGTTCGACGGGCGGGGTGCCTTCACCGACGACCACACCCTGACGGTGACCCACCCGGACGGGCGTACGGAGACGGTGACGTTCGGCCACTGCATCATCGCGGCCGGCGCCACCCCACGACTGCTCCCCGGCACCGCCCTGTCGGACCGCGTGGTGACGTACGAGAGCCAGATCCTCAGCGACACGCTGCCGGACAGCATCGTCATCGCCGGCGCCGGCGCCATCGGTGTGGAATTCGCCTATGTGCTGCGCAGCTACGGCGTGGACGTCACCATCGTCGAGTTCCTGGACCGCATGGTCCCGCTGGAGGACGAGGAGATCTCCAAGGAGCTGGCGAAGCACTACCGCAAGCTCGGCATCGAGGTCCTCACCGGCACCGCCGTGGAGGCCATCGACGATTCGGGCCCGCGCGTCCGGGTCACCGTCGCCAAGGACGGCGAGCGCCGGGTCCTGGAGACCGACAAGGTGCTCCAGGCCATCGGCTTCGCCCCGAACGTGCAGGGCTACGGCCTGGAGAACACCGGTGTCCGCCTCACCGGGCGCGGCGCCATCGACGTCGACGGACGCTGTCGCACCAATGTGCCGCACATCTTCGCGATCGGGGACGTCACCGCCAAGCTGATGCTGGCGCACGCCGCCGAGTCCATGGGCGTCGTGGCCGCGGAGACCATCGCCGACGCGGAGACCATGGAGCTGGACTACACCATGATCCCGCGGGCCACCTACTGCCAGCCTCAGGTGGCCAGCTTCGGCTGGACGGAGGCCCAGGCACGCGAGCGCGGATTCGACGTCCAGGTGGCCAAGTTCCCCTTCACCGCCAACGGCAAGGCCCACGGCCTGGGGCACCCCGTGGGCTTCGTCAAGGTCATCAGCGACGGCACGCACGGGGAACTGCTCGGCGCCCACCTCATCGGCCCCGAGGTCACCGAACTCCTGCCGGAGCTGACGCTGGCCCAGCAGTGGGACCTGACGGTGCACGAGGTCGCCCGCAACGTCCACGCGCATCCCACGCTCGGCGAGGCGGTCAAGGAGGCCGTCCACGGTCTGGCCGGCCACATGATCAACATGTAGTGACGAGCACACCGGGCCGGTTGCCGCGGACCACCGCGGGGATCAGCCCGCCCGACCCCGTCGCCCGGAGCGCGCGTCACGCGCCCCGGGCGACGGGGTTCCGGTGACGGCGACGCGAGCGGAAGAGGGCCGAGAGCGACGGCCGTACCCGTGGACATACATGTCGCGTCGGCCATCACCGACGACGATCACCGCGGGGTGTGCCGGGAGTCGTGGGTCACCCCGCTCCCGGACGACACCCGCGCCCTCGCACGCATCGGCCGCCGTACCCGGGCCGCCGTACCGAGGTTGACGTACAGACACCGCCGAGGCCCGCACGCCGTCGGCGTGCTCCCGCGCGCCCACAGCCCCCCTGCACCCGGTGCCCGCGGCAGCCGGGGTCGGGGTCTGAAGCCTGCCCGCGCACCACCGCCAGGCGGCGCCCGGCAATCCCCCACAGGAGGTACCGGAACCCACATGAGTGATCGAACGCAGCATCACGGAACGCCGTCCGCAGCCGCACACGGGAAAGCCCAGATATTCGAAATCGAGTTCTAGATTTCGCCCTCGCGCACCCGTGACGGCGACGGGGAGCCCCCCGTTACCCGATCACCTGTCCGCATCCCACCCCGAGGAGCACCCATGCATCCCCTGCGCCGCCCTGCGCTCGTTCATCCTGCGTTCGAAAATACCGCTGCCTCCTCGGACACCTCCGCCCGCCCTGCCGTCGGCCGCGCCGCTCTCCTCGCCGACGGGGCACGACCGGATACGAGGTACCTGGCATGACGGATCCCGCTCGCCGCCGCGCCGCCCACCGGCAGGCCGGCCGGCCGCTGCGCCGCTTCCACGACGCTCCGCCCGCCCACCAGGCCCAGGACGCGGCCGTGAACGTCGTCGCGAGCACGGCGGCGGGGCTGGACGAACACATCGCGGAGGCCGGTGACCGGCCGGACCACCCCGAGCTGCGCGCCTCCCTGTTCGAGGGGTACGGCCGGACTCAGACCGAGGCGGAGGAACGCGCGCTCGCGGCGTTCGCCGCAGCCGACGCGGCCGGCGCCCTCGCGTACGGCGCCCGGCACGGCGACACGTTCGTGACCACGCGCGGCCGGGCCACGGTCGAGCGCCTGACCCGGGAGGGACGACGTTGAGCGACGCTGCTCACCCGCTGATCGCCGACGTGGCCCAGATCCTGCTCCGGGCGAACGGCGCCGTCCTGTGCGTGCGCCGCAGCCCCGGCCCGGACCTGACAGCGGGACAGCTCACGGTCGTGAGCGGCCGTCCGGAGGCCGGTGAACCGCTGGACCGCGCGGCACGGCGCGTGGCGAAGGAGGAGGCCGGCGTCCATATCGGCGCCGACAGGCAGGAGTTCGGCGGTCTCGTCCACCACCACGAGCCCGCGGGCCCCGACCGGATCACCGCCGTGTTCGCGGCCCAGTCCTGGACCGGGGAGCCGCAGAGCGCCGGGCCGGACGAGCACGAAGGGCTGTTCTGGGTGCCGATGGAGAGACCGCCGCGGGACTGCCACCCCTACACCGTCGCCATCTTCCATATGCTCACTCACGGCCCGTCGTACCGGGCGCTGAACTGGCCCACCTCGGGAGGTGCCCGGTGAAGAGGTTCTTCGGACCGGTACAGATGGCCGAACCGCGGGTCTCCGACGCGGAGGAGGAGCTGTTCGGCGGACCGCTGCGCTACGACATGGGCTGGTCCCACCACGAGCACGCGGGCCTGGACCTGACCATGATGTCGGCGCTGCGCTCCATGCCGGCCCTCGTCGGCGCCACCCTGCGCATGGCGTGGAGCGCCGACCGGCGTGCTCTGCTCGCCGTGGCGGTCAGCGAGATCGGCCAGGGCATCGCCGCGGCCGTCGGCCTGCTCGCCGTCAACGCCGTCATGCACGCCCTGCTCGCCGGGAGCGGCGACGCCCCCCAGCGGCTGCACGCGCTGCTGCCCGGCCTGCTGGCCGCCGCCGCGGTCGGCGTCGTCAACTCCGCCCTCTCCGCGTGGTCGACCTCTCGCGCCGGGCGCCTGGAGCCGATGGTCGAGCGGATCGCCACCACCCAGTACCTGGCCGCCGCCGCGAGTGTCGAGCTGGAAGCGATCGACGACCCCGACTTCCGGCGGCTCGTCGACGTCGCCCAGTACGGTCCGGGCTCCGCCCGACGCATGATGGGTGCCTGCGTCGCCGCGCTGAACGGTCTCATCTCCCTGGTCACCACCGCCGGCGTCCTCGCCGTCCTGCACCCCGTCCTGCTGCCCATGCTGATCCTCATCGCCGCACCCCGCGGCTGGGGTGCCATGCGTGTGGCCCAGGAGCGGTACGTGTCGGTGATGAGCTGGATCGAGCATGTCCGGGCCGCCCGGCTCATCGGCAACCTGCTCACCGAGCGCAGCGCCGCCCAGGAGGTCCGCCTGCACGCCGTCGGCGCCTTCCTGCTCAGCCGCTACCAGCGCATGGCCGAGAGCGCCGAGGACGAACAGGAGCGGCTCGCCTCCAGCAAGGCCCTGACGGAGTGGGTCGCGGCCGCGCTGTCGGGGCTGGCCCTGGCCTCGACCTACGGGGCCATGTTCTGGCTGATCACGGCCGGGCACATGAGCCTCGCCATCGCCGGCACAGCCGTGATCGCGGTGCGGACCGGATCGGCGAGCCTGGGCGGCCTGGTGATGAACATCAACCAGCTCCACGAGGAGTCCCTGTACGTCCGTGACCACGGCCGGTTCCTGGACCAGGCGGCACGGCGCGTCATCCCCGAGGGCGGCGATCCGGTCCCCGAGCGGATCGGGGAGATCGTCCTCGACCGTGTCACCTACCGTTACCCCGACCGAGACACCGCTGCCCTGGACCAGGTCTCCCTCACCCTGCCGATGGGGTCGGTCACCGCCGTGGTCGGGGAGAACGGCTCCGGCAAGAGCACGCTGATGAAGGTCCTGTCAGGTCTGCTGCTGCCCCAGGCGGGCAGCCTGCGCTGGGGTGAGGCGGACATCGGCGGCCTCGACCGCTCCCAGGTCTTCGAGCGCGTCTGCCTGCTCACCCAGGACTTCCAGCGCTGGCCGGTCACCGCCGCGATGAACATCCGCCTCGGCCGACCCGCCCAGGCCGCCACGCCCCAGGACCTGCAGCCGTCGGTCGACTACGCCGGCGCCGGCCCTGTGGTCGCCAGACTCCCCGACGGCCTGCGGAGCCTGCTGGCCCGCATGTTCCGCGGTGCCACCGAACTCTCCGGCGGCGAATGGCAGAAAGTGGGCCTCGCCCGTACCCACTGGCGCGGCTCGACATCGCGGGCGGACAGCGTCCTCATCGTCGACGAACCGACCTCCGCCCTCGACCCCGAGGCCGAGATCGAGGCCTTCGACCGCATCCGCCGCCTCGCCGCGCCGAACCGGGCCGTCGTCCTGGTCACCCACCGCATGTCCGGCGTCCGCCACGCCGACCGCATCTACGTCCTCAACCACGGGCGGCTCGCGGAACACGGCACCCATGGCGAACTCATGGCCGCCAGAGGCCGCTACGCCGCCATGTTCGACGCGCAGGCCGCCCAGTACGCACCCGACGCCGGCATTCCGAACCCGGCCGCACCCCCCGTCGTGGATCCCGCATGACCGGATCCGCCGACCTGGTCCACCCGCCCACAGCCGGCGCCTCCCCAACGGATACGCGCAGGCTCCGCCGCCTCGCCGTCTTCCACCCCGCCACCGAGAAGGGCGTGTTTCCCCGCATGTTCACCACCCAGGACGAATGGGACCGCGGCTACGCCGAAGGCCGCCGCTACCGCCGGCTCACCGACGCCGAGCGGTCGCTGATCGCCACCCGTCTGCCGCCTCCCGCCGGGGGCCGGGCCCTCGACGTCGGGTGCGGGACCGGCGAACTCGCCGCCCACCTGTCCGCGACCGGCTACACCGTGGACGCCGTCGACTGGTCCGGGACCGCCCTCGCCGAAGCCGGCACCCGCCACGGTGACGCGGTGCGCTGGCTGCGCCTGGACGTCGAGAAGGACGACGGGGCACCACTGCACGCCGACGGCTACGACCTGATCACCCTGCGGTTCGTCGTTCCGTTCCTCGGTTCCCGTGCGGGCACCCTGGACGCGCTGGGCCGCCGCCTGCGGCCGGGCGGCGCCCTCCTGGTCGTCACGCCGCTCGCCGCCGACACCCCGGCCGAGCGGCGCGGTATCGCCCTCGCCGAGGACGAACTGGCACGCCTGCAGAGCCACTGGACGGCCGCCGGGCGGTACGACGCCGACGGACTGGCCCTCCTCGTCCTGCGCGGCCCGCGCCGGGACGGGAGCGCTGCGCACATCGGAGCGCAGCGCGTGCCGGCCGGCATCCGGACCGGGGAACGGGCCTCCCGGCGGGAACACCACCTCCACCTCTCGGGGCGCTACTACAGGCAGGTGGAGTCGGGGCGGAAGACCGTGGAGGTGCGCGTCGCGACCCCCGCGAAGGCGGCCGTCGAAGTCGGGGACGCCCTCGTCTTCCACGACCGGGACAGCGGCCGGGAAGTCGACGTCGTCGTCAAGCGGATCACCCCGTACGCGTCGTTCGAGGAGCTGCTCGGTGCGGAGGATCCCCGCCGCATCGATCCTGACGCTCCGCGCGAGGAACTGCTCGCCGGACTCCGCGGCATCTACCCGCCGGCCGAGGAGGGGCTCGGGCCCCTCGCCTTCGAGTTCGGCCACCGTCCCGCCCGGTCCGGCCGTCCCATGCCGATGACACCGTCGCAGTACGCGCTGACCGTGCCCCACCACGCCGTGTACGGCTGCCTGTACGTCCGCGACGAGCACGACCGGCCGGTACAGCTGCGCTCGGTCTGCGGTTCCCGGCCCTGGCAGTTCCCGGGCGGCAACCTCGACGCGCAGGGGGAGGACCCGCTTCGGACCGCCCGTCGCGAGGCCGTCGAGGAGACCGGCCTCGCACTCGGCCCGGGGACCCCGAGGCTGCTGCTGACCCACTTCCTCCACGCCGGGCCCGGCAGACCTCTGAACAAGGTGGGTTTCGTCTTCGACGGGGGCCGGCTCGGCGCGGACCGGCTCCGCCGCATCCGCCTCGACCCCGCCGAGCACGACATGTGGGCCGTCCACGACCTGGCGGACTGGCGGGAGTTGATGGCGCCCCGGGGCTTCGCCCGTCTCGAGGCCGTCGAACGGGCCCGGCTCGGCGAGGGCCCCGCCTACCTCGCCACGCACACCTGACCCTCCCGGCCTCGAGGACGCCTTCGCCCGGTTCCGCCACGGTCCGCGCGCTCGCTCGTCCGGCCATGCCCGCAGGGCCCGGCCGTGACTACGGCCGGGCCCTGCGGGCGGGTGTTCGGACGCGGATCAGGTCACCATCGGTACCAGCGGCCGCGGCCGCCACCGGCGCTGGTGGAGCGCATGACGAAACCGAGGAGCCACAGCACCAGGACGGCGACCGCCACCCACCACAGGATCTTGATGGCGAAACCGGCGCCGAAAAGGATCAGAGCGAGAAGAAGAACGAGCAGCAGGGGAACCATAGTTATCAACCTCCTGAGCCGCCGTGTGCCCCGTACTTTCCCCTTCACTCCCGGCTGTGCCTCGTGCGTTACCTACCCGAAGCGATGTCGCTGTCGGGGTGGACGGGGAAGATCTGGTCGAGGCCGACGATGCGCAGGGTCCGCAGGGTGTGGGCGGGTACGGCCGCGAGTGCGAAGTCCGCCTGAGCGGCCTGGGCGTGCTGGTGGGCGGCGATCAGGGCGCTGAGGCCGCTGGAATCGCAGAATTCCATACCGCTCAGATCCAGGACGAGGCGCCGGCCCGGCTGGAGTGTGATCGTGGGGATCAGTTCGAGCAGCTCGCCGGCGGTGAAGTAGTCGAGCTCGCCGAAGATTTCCAGAACGGGACCGGTGGCTGCGTCTCGGGCGGTGATCTTCAGGGGGCTCATCGGCTGTTTCTCGTCTGTGGGTCGGGAGCGGGGGCGGGGGCGCCAAGGGCGAGCAGGGCGGTGTCGTCGTCGAGGCCGTCTCCGAATCCGTGCAGCAGAACGGTGAGCGCCTCGACCAGGACGGGCGGGGGCTTGCCCGCGTGGCCGGCGGCGAAGGCGAGGAGGGCCTCGTCCCCGTACAGGCCGGTGCGGTCTTCGCCGGTACGGGCTTCGGTGATGCCGTCGGTGTAGAGCAGGAGGGTGTCGCCGGGGGCGAGGACGGTCGTGGCGGTGGCGAAGCGCGCGGAGGGCAGGATGCCGACGAGGAGGCCACCGGGGGTGGGCAGGAAGTCGGCCGTGCCGTCGGCGCGCACGACGATGACCGGAGGGTGCCCGCCGGAGGCGAGGTGGACGGCGACGTGTCCGGTGGCGGGGTCGGGTT
Organism: Streptomyces sp. NPDC042638; assembly: GCF_040647235.1. Taxonomy (NCBI): domain Bacteria; kingdom Bacillati; phylum Actinomycetota; class Actinomycetes; order Kitasatosporales; family Streptomycetaceae; genus Streptomyces; species Streptomyces sp. NPDC042638. Next base: position 81,871 of record NZ_JBEZBT010000006.1, on the reverse strand, counting down.
CGAGGGTGCCGAAGACCGCGGTGCAGTAGCGGGGGTCGCCGCTGCCGGTGTAGCGCTCGTGGAGCACCTTGTTGAGCGTGGTCAGAGCGGAGACGGGATCGGGGTCGTGCACGGCGGCGGCGCGCAGGGTGTAGCGGGTCAGTGAGGTGACCGCGGCGGCCTGGGGTCCCTTGCCGCACACGTCGCCGAGGAAGAAGCCGAAGCGTTCGCCGTCGATGGGGAAGACGTCGTAGAAGTCGCCGCCGAGCCGGTCGGGGTGGGCGGTGTGGTAGTAGGCGGCCGTCTCCACCCCGGGCACCGGCGGCAGGGTGTGGGGCAGCAGTGACTGCTGGAGGACGGCGAGGGCGTCCTGCAGCCGGGCGCGGTCGGCCTCCGCCTGTCTGCGTGCTTCTTCGGCCGCTTTCCGGCCGCGCAGGAGTTCCTCCTCGTAGGCACGGCGGTCCCGGGCGTCGAAGACGGTGGTGCGGATCAGCAGGGGCTCGCCGGTGCCGCCGCGCTTGACCACGGAGGAGACCAGCACCGGTATCCGGCCGCCGCCGGCCTGCTTGATCTCCAGGGCGATACCGCCGATCTCGCCCTGCATGCGCAGCAGTGGCGCGAAGTGCGTCTCGTGGTACAGCTTCCCGCCCACGGTCAGCAGGTCGGTGAACCGCTTGCGGCCCACCACCGCGTCACGCTCCAGGCCGAGCCAGCCCAGCAGCGTGGAGTTGATTTTCGCGATGGTGCCGTCCATCAGTGTGGACAGATACCCGCACGGAGCCTTCTCGTACAATTCCTCGGCGCTGTCCTCCAGCAGTGCGGCGAAGGCCGCATTCGACGTCTTCTCGTCGCCGGCCTCGTGCGGGTCGGGCTGTTGCCCGATGCGGCACATCATTGCGCGCCCGTCAGAAAGCTCCTTATTGCCGCGTTGGTCGATTCAGGTGCGGACAGGTGTGGGCAGTGTCCGGTCGCGTCCAGGGTGACCAGCGTCGAGCCGGGGATCGCCTGGTGGACGAAGGCGCCGACCTCCCGGGGGGCGATCACGTCCTGGGTGCACTCCAGCACCAGGGTGGGCACGCTGACGGTCTTGAGATCGTCCCGGGAATCCGAGAGGAAGGTGGTGCGGGCGAAGACCCGCGCCATGTCGGGGTCGGTGGCGCAGAAACTGTTCTTGAGTTCGTCACCGAGTTCGGGGCGGTCCGCGTTCCCCATGATCACCGGCGCCATGGCCGCCGACCAGCCCAGGTAGTTGGACTCCAGGGAGTCCAGCAGCTCGTCGATGTCGTCCGCGCTGAACCCGCCGCGGTAGCCGTCGTCGTCGATGTAGCGAGGAGACGGGGCGACCATCACATGCGCCCCGATCCGCCCCGGAGCCATGCCGGCGGCCAGCACGCCGATCATCGCGCTGACGGAGTGGCCCACGAACACCGCGTCGCGCAGATCGAGCGCCTCGCACACCTCGACGACGTCCCGGGCGTAGCCGTCCAGGCGGCCGTAACGGTCCTCCGAGAACGCGGCCGCGTCCGAGCGGCCCGATCCGACGTAGTCGAACAGCACCACGCGGAAGTCCTCGGTCAGGGCGGGCAGCGTCAGCCGCCACATGTTCTGATCGCAGCCGAACCCGTGCGCCAGCACCACCGTCCGCCCCTGCGGATTGCCGGTGACGGTGACGTTGTTCCTGCGAACGATATCCATACCCGGCAGTCTCTCAGACCCCGTCCATTATTCCGAAAAGGTCCCGGTTCCTCCACGTTCCGCCCGACGCCTTCACATGTCGGCTCGCGGTAGGGGCTCAGTTGCTGAGCATGCCTTCGCGCAGGCGGGCGAGGGTGCGGGACAGGAGCCGGGAGACGTGCATCTGGGAGACGCCGAGGTGTTCGCCGATCTGGGCCTGGGTGAGTTCCTCGACGAAGCGCATGTGGATGATCTGCCGGTCCCGCTCTTCCAGCTCGGCGATCAGCGGGGCCAGGGCGTGGAAGTCCTCGACCAGTTCCAGCGCCTGGTCCTCGGCGCCGATGAAGTCCTGAAGGGCCGCTTCGCCGTCCTCGCTGCCGTTGAGCGTGGCGTCCAGGGAGGAGGAGTTGTAGCCGTTGGCGGCCAGGCGCGCCTCGCGCACCTCGTCCTCGGGCAGGCTCATCAGCTCCGACAGCTCCTTGACCGTGGGAGTGCGGCCGAGGCGGCTGCGGAGTTCCTCCGTGGCGCGGGCGAGCTGGACGCGGGCCTCCTGCAGCCGGCGGGGCACGTGGACGGCCCAGGTGGTGTCCCGGAAGAACCGCTTGATCTCGCCCACGATGTAGGGGATGGCGAAGGAGGTGAACTCCGCCTCCCGGGAGAGGTCGAACCGGTCGATCGCCTTGATCAGGCCGATCATGCCGACCTGGACGATGTCCTCCATCTCCTCCGCACCCCGGCTGCGGAACCGGCCGGCCGCGAAGCGGACCAGGGACATGTTCATCTCGATCAGCGTGTTGCGGGCGTAGCTGTACTCGCGCGTGCCCTCCTCCAGCACCGCCAGCTGGTCGAAGAACAGCCGCGACAACTCCCGTGCGTCCTTGGGCGCCACCTTGGAGGGATCCGCCACCTCCGGCACGCGTACGGTCTGCTCGGTGGTCTGCACGGTCGTCGTCGCCATGATGCGCCCTCCCGGTCGATCGGCCTCGCCCCCGCGGGTTCCCTGCCCGACGGTGGGCCGCATACCCCGGCTCGCCGCGGGCATGCCTGCGCGTCGCGGACCCAGGCATCATCCGCACACCCGCTGCGGCCGGTCCGGGGAATGCGGCGGTGGAGGCAGGACATACGCTTCTCCGGGCTCGTCCAGCGGCCCGCAACCCGTCCTCGACGCTCAGGAGGAGAACCGGCGTGGTCCTCGACGGCATACCCGCTCCCGCCGCCCGCGGCACCGCGCCGGACACGGCGGCCCGCAAGCAGCGCCTGCGCCGCCGTCTGGAGCGACTGATCGGCGTGGCCGCCACCGAGGGGAACGATCTCGTGCCGCTGCGCAACGGTGACGAGATCTTCCCCGCGATGCTCGAGACGATCCGCTCGGCCCGGCACACGATCGACATGATGACGTTCGTGTACTGGCGTGGTCAGGTCGCGCGTGACTTCGCGGTGGCCCTCGCCGACCGCGCCCGCGACGGGGTGCGCGTTCGGCTGCTGCTCGACGGCTTCGGGGCCAAGGAGATCGAACGGGACCTGCTGGACCTGATGGACACGTCCGGTGTGCAGGTGGCCTGGTTCCGCAGACCCGTCTGGCTGTCGCCGTTCAAGCAGAACCACCGCTGCCACCGCAAGGCCCTCATCGTCGACGAGCACACCGCCTTCACCGGCGGCGTCGGCATCGCGCAGGAGTGGTGCGGCGACGCCCGCGGCCCCGGCGAATGGCGTGACACCCATGTCCAGCTCCGCGGTCCGGCCGTGGACGGCGTCGCGGCGGCGTTCGCGCAGAACTGGGCCGAATGCCATGACGAGCTGTTCGACGACCGTGACCGTTTCACCGAGCACCCTCAGGCCGGCTCGGCGGTCGTGCAGGTCGTGCGCGGCTCCGCCAGCATCGGCTGGCAGGACATGCAGACCCTCATCCGCGTGATGCTCACGTCCGCGGAGGAGCGGTTCCGCCTCGCCACCGCCTACTTCGCTCCCGACACCTACTTCATCGATCTGCTGTGCCGCACCGCCCGGCGCGGCGTGCGCGTCGAGATCCTGCTGCCCGGCCCGCACACCGACCAACGCGCCTGCCAGCTCGCCGGCCAGCACCACTACGCCCGCCTGCTGGCGGCGGGCGTACGCATCCGCCAGTACCAGCCGACCATGATGCACGCCAAGATCATCACCGTGGACTCGGTCGCCTCCCTCATCGGATCCACCAACTTCAACCGCCGGTCCATGGACCACGACGAGGAGGTCATGCTCGCCGTCCTGGACGAGACTTTCACCGCCGCGCTCGACCGCGACTACGAAGCGGACCTGGAGCGCAGCGTGGACATCGATCCGGCGCGCTGGCGGCGGAGGGCGCTCGTGCAGCGCGCCAAGGAGGCCGTCGTCATCCCGGTCCGGCGCTTCCTGTGACCCGGACCCGGGGTACATCCACGGTTTCGGCGCCGGACCTTCCTTAAAAAGGGATACACCGGGTAAACGGCAAGGGTCCGACAGCACCGACCTGTACTCGACACCGCACCGACGCACAGGAAGATCATGGTCATCCCGCTCAGTAATCAGGCGCCGGATGAGCAGGACCGGACCGCGGCCTGGCACTACGGCGCAGTCTGGGACACTCACGGGACGTCCGTCACCGACGCCCGCCACGCCGTACGCACGCTGCTCGCTCAGGCAGGACACCCTCCCGGCCACCGGCCCAGCCAGGACGCCCAGCTCGTCGTCAGTGAACTGGTCACCAACGCGCTGCGCCACGCCCCCGGTCCCGGCGGGCTCCTCCTGGAACTGACAACGGATCCCGCGCTGCTGCGGATCACCGTCCGCGACGGCTCACCGAGGCCGCCGCAGCCGAGAGACCGTAATCCGCACCGCATAGGAGGCCACGGCCTGCAGCTGATCACCCGCCTCTGCGGCCGCTTCCACACCGTCCTTCTCGGCCAGGGCAAACACGTCGTGGCGGAACTCGGCCTGCGCCCGCTGTAGCCGGGTGGGGCGGGACGGGGCCGGTCCGGCAGTGGAGGGCGGTCAGCCCGTGCGCGACCGCGGCGCCGCCATGGCCCAGCGGATGGTCCTGGTCAGGACCTGCCCCGTGGGGTGTACGGCGATGTCCTCGACGACGGGGAGCCGGGGCAGCCACAGCATGCTCCGGGCCCACGGGGGGAGCAACGCCACGGCGCTCGCGGCCAGCCCGGCGTAGAACGGCCGCGCCGCGAGCGGCAGCGGAGGCCGGAGCAGCAGGAAGCGGGCTGCGGCGCGGCTTTCGGGGGTGACCCGCAGCTCCGGCCGGTAGGCGGCGAGGCGCTCGGTCAGGGCACGGCGGTCGCGGGGCGGGTCGACGACCCCCAGTGCCTCGGCGACCCGTGCGGTGTCGGCGACGTAGGCGTCGTAGTCGGCCGCCTGCGCCGGGCGGGCGCCGTAGCGCTGGTGAGCACGCAGGAAACAGTCCGTCTCGGCCGCGTGCACCCAGCCGAGCAGATGCGGGTCGGCCGCGTGGTAGGCGCGCCCCTCGTCGGTCGTGCCGCGGATCCCTTCGTGAACGCCGCGCACGCGGTCGACCGCGCGCTGGGCGTCCTCGGCGGTGCCGTAGGTGGTCACGGCCAGGAAGGTGCTGGTGCGCTGGAGCCGGCCCCAGGGGTCGCCGCGATAGCCGGAGTGGGCGGCCACGGCGGCCATGGCGAGCGGGTGCAGCGACTGCAGCAGCAGGGCGCTGATCCCGCCGATGAACATCGAGGCGTCACCGTGGACCGTCCGGATCGGGCGGTCGGGCCCGAACCAGCGCGGGCCGGGCGTCTGGTGGATGCGGGCGCGGCTGACCGGTCCGTCGGGGCCCGCCACCCGCCGGAACAGTGCCCTGCCCAGTTCTTCGCGGACGTCCATGACCATCGCCGCCTCCCGTTCCCCGTTCAGTGTCCGCCATGGGACCGCCTCCGTGGCGCCTCCGCCGTGTGGTGCCCGGAGTTCCGGCGGCGAACCCGTCGGGCCGCGGGCGCGGCGCACAGCCCGCGCCAACCCGCGCCAGCCCGCGCCGTTCACCCGGACGGAGCAATTTCGCCGTCCCGGGCGCACCCGGACGCATGACCGGGCCACCACCGGTCATGCATCGGGCATGAGCGAACCGAGAGCGCGCGGCCCGTTGCCGGCCCCGCGCGACCCGCCCCCGTCGGACGTGGTGTTCACGGCCGACTTCACCTCCACCGCCCAGTGGGTCGCCGGCCGCTCGTGGGCCTATCCGGGAGGCGGCCCGGTCAATCCGGGCGACGACAAACTGGACTACCTGGTGAGCGACGCCGACTACAGCCGTTCGGGGACGTTCCGCGCCACCCGCCGACCGGACGGAAGGTGGAACACCGGCCTGCTGACCACCGAGGACAGCGAGGAGGGCTTCACCGTCCGGACGGGAGACGTGCTGGAGGCGCGCGTGCGGCTGCCCCGGGAGACCGGCGCCTGGCCGGCCATCTGGACCTGGCGCGACGGTGACCAGGAGATCGACGTCTTCGAATACCACCCTGACAACCAGGACATCCTGGAGTTCACCAACCACGTACGGGGCGCGAACCACTACCTCCACGACGACGCCGTCCAGCCGGGTGCCTGGGTGGACCTGCGCACCGAGTTCGGGCGCCGCTCGGTGGTCTGGTGGCTCAACGGCACGCGGGTCTTCGCCGACGGGCGGGGCGTGGGGCGCGCCTGGCACGCCTACCTCATCGTCAACCTCTCCGTCTGCGCCGGGGGTTATCACCCGGGGCCCCTCCCCGGCACGACCGAGATGAGCTTCGAGGTGAGCAGCCTGGTCGTACGGCGCCCGGCCGTGGGCGGCGCGCCCCTCGGCACGGCCGCCGCCCACGGTCCGGGGACGGCGCCCGCGGAAGGAGACGGGGAGCCGCGGCCGGCGGCCGAGTAGGCCCGGTCGCCCGCGGGGGTTGGGCCAGGTCGCCCGCGCACGCAGGCCCGATCGCCCGCGCGGGTGGGCCCGGTCGCCAGCGCTCTCGACCGGGTCCGAACGTTGCTTTCCGGGCCGTCATCCACCCGTCCCTCACCGCATCCGGTGCCGGGCGTGGGCGGGAACCGTTGCGTGAGCGTCCCGTCGCGGGGGCGTGCGACCGCGAGGAGGAGCGACGTGAGCAGCAGGCGGGGCGTGGAGCGGTACGACGTCGTCGTCGTGGGCGCCGGACTGGCGGGGCTGGCCTGTGCCCGGGACCTGTGGGCGAGAGGGCTGCGGGTGAGCGTGCTGGAGGCCCAGGACCGGGTCGGCGGCCGTATGCGGACCGACCGGGTGGACGGCTGTGTGGTGGACCGGGGATTCCAGGTCTTCAACACCGCCTACCCCCAGGTGCGCCGGCGCCTGCCGCTGAAGGAGCTGCGGCTGCGCCCCTTCACCCCCGGCTTCCTGGTGCACACCGGCCGGCGGCGGCTGCGGTTCTCCGATCCGACGCGGGCGCCCCGGCAGGCGCTGCGCGGGATGGCCGACGGGGTGGCCGGGCCGCGTGACCTGGCGGCGCTGGCCGCGGTCACCGGCTGGGACATGCTCGGCCCCGCCGCGCTGGTCCGGCGGGCACGGGACACGTCCACCCGGCGCGCCCTCTCCGCGGCCGGTTTCAGCGAGGGCTTCGTCGAACGCTTCTTCCGCCCGTTCCTGTCCGGGGTGTTCCTGGAGGAGGACCTGGCGACCTCCGGCAGGTTCTTCCACCTGGTCTGGCGCAGCATGGCGCGCGGCACGATCTGCCTGCCCGCCGGGGGCGTGGCGGCCGTGCCGGAGCTGCTGGCCTCCGGACTGCCGCCCGGCGCGCTCGCTCTGGAGGCGCCCGTGACCGCCCTCACGGACGACGGTGTCGTCGTCGACGGGGGGCGTGAGATGGCGGCGCGTGCCGTGGTCGTCGCGTCGAGCCCCGCGGCGGCGGCCCGGTTGCTGCCCGGCCTGGGCCTGCCGCCGTACCGCACCGTCACCACGTACTACCACCTAGCGCCCCGCTCCCCGCTGCGGGAGCCGACCCTGATGACGGACGTGCGGCGCCGTTTCGCGAACAGCTGTGTGCTGACCGAGGTGCACCCCGGTCACGCGCCCCGGGGGTACGCGCTGGTGGCGACCTCCGTACTGGGCGTGGACGCCGCGGGACGGGAGCGGACGGTGCGGGAGGCTCTCGCCGAGTGCTACGACGCCGACACCGCGGGCTGGGACCTGCTCACCGCGCGGACGGTCGCCGAGGCGCTGCCCGCGATGGAGCCGGGGCTGCCGCTCAGTCGCCGCACCCGTTGGGCGGCGGGGCGGTATGTGTGCGGCGACCACCGAGCGACGGGGTCGGTGCAGGGGGCGCTGGCGTCGGGGGCACGGGCGGCCCGGGAGGTGGCGGCTGACCTGACGGAGGCGTGACCGGCGACCGGTCCGCGCGCGGTCACCGGTACGGCAGCGCGATCACCGGCGGTCGACGGGCGCGGACGTCGCCCCTGGCGCGAGCGTCGGCTGTCGGCTGTTCAGCTGTGAGCCGTCGGCCCTCGTGTCACGGGCCGGGGAGGACGCGTGCGGACCCCGCCCGGTCGGAGGACGGCCAGACGTACGGCAGGTCGTCCGGAACGCCCGGGAAGACGTCCGCGTAGGTCTCCCGGTCCTTGCGGACGAGCGCGGACCGGTGGCTGCGGTGGAACGCCTCGTCACCGAGCCACGGGGGCAGTTCCCCGGCGGCGGCGAGCGCGGGCTGGTCGCGTACGGCAGCGCCCGGGCGGTCGGCCGCGTATCCGGCGACCAGTGACGCGGCACAGGTGTCCTGGTGTCCCCGCTCCCGCCACACCCGGCAGATCTCCAGCCCGTACCGGACGAGGGCCTCCTCGTATCCGCTCCACATCCGCACGGCCGGGTGCCTTCGCCAGCCGTATCCGGGGACGGTCAGGCCGCGCAGGACCTGGAGCGCCTCGACGCGCTGCTTGCCCAGGCGTCGACGGTCCAGGAGCAGGGCGGAGCGCCGGAAGTCGGGGTCGGGCAGGAAGGTCTGCATGGCGCTGTCCTGGGGGGTGAGGGGACGCGGGCTCGTTCCGGGTCACGGGGCGTGTCGCGCCGCCGCGTGGTCGGCCTCGCCTCCGGCACCGAGCGGTCCGGTCGGTGTCAGCGGGTCCACGGCCTCCAGCCGCCGCAGATGCCGACGGGCGACGCGCAGCACGATCGGCGGCAGGGCGGCACGCACCGGCTGCACCAGCCGCAGCCAGGGCGGTGCGTAGACGGCTGTCCGACGGTGTTCCAGGCCGCGCACGATCCGGGCGGCGACCTCCTCGACTCCGTACACCCGGTGGGCGGGGCCGGGCATGTGGGCGCGCAGTTCGCGCAGCACCGGGTACCGGTCGGCGTCGCGCACCATGTCGGTGTCGGTCCAGTTCAGGTAGGCGATGCCCACGGCGACGCCATGGGCGGCGACCTCGGCGCGCAGGGCGTGCGCGAAGGCCTCCACGCCGGCCTTGGAGGCGCAGTAGGCGCTCATCATCGGAGCGGCGCCGAAGGACGCGAGTGAGGCGATCTGGAGGTAGTAGCCGGCCGTGGCCCGCAGGTCCGGCAGGAAGACCCGCGCGGTCTGCGCGCTGCCGGTGAGGTTGACGTCGATGATCCGGCGCCACTCGGCCGGGTCCGTGGCGGTCAGCGGGCCGCCCGCGGCGACGCCGGCGTTGGCGATCACGACGGAAGGGGGCCCGAGGCGGTGCCGTACCTCTCGCGCGGCCCGCTCCAGGGCCGGCAGATCGGTCACGTCCGCCTCGATGGCGAGTGCCCGCGCGGGCAGCCGTGCGGCCAGTTCGTCCAGCCGGTCCTTCTCGTGCCCGAGCAGGACGGGGTGCGCTCCTCGCCGGGCGACCTCGTAGGCGAGCGCGGCCCCCACGCCGCGCGCGGCACCCGTCACCACGACAGTCCGGTTCGTCAGGGGACCGCTTCGCACGGGCTCGGCCTTTCTCTCGGCTCTCCAGGGGGCTGGAGAAGCTGGTCGGGGGCGCGGCTCAGGTCCCGGCCCCCTCCGGACGGCCGTCTCGCCGGCCTCCCTGACCGGGCGTCGCCCGCCCGTCCGTGCCTCTCCTCCCGTGTGCATCTCTTCCCGATTCACCGGACGACCGGATGCGCCGTCGGCCGGGTGTCCGTTCAGCGTGTGCGTCCGGTGCGGTCCCGGCGGGCGAGCAGCCGCTGGGCGCCGGCCAGGTGGGGGGTCCGGTGGGCGCACAGTGCGGCTCGTGCGGCGTTGGCGCCGGGGGCACCGTGCACCCCTCCGCCGGGATGGGCTGCGGCGGAGGCGAGGAAGAGGCCCGGGACAGGTGTCTCCGGACGTCCGGTGCCGGGTACGGGACGGAAGACGAGTTGCTGGTGGAGTGCGGCCGTGCCGCCGTTGACGGCGCCGTCCGAGAGGTTGGAGTCCAGTGCCTGGAAGGTGGGCGGCGCGAGCACGCGCCGGGCGCGGACGAGGGAGCGGAAGCCCGGGGCGAACCGCTCCACCTGGCGTTCCACCCGGTCCGCCATCCGCTCCTGGTCCGCCGGACCCCAGTCGCCGGTGATGCCCTCGTGACCCGCGTCCCCCCGGATCTCACGCGGGAGGTGCGTGTACGCCCAGGCGGACTCGGTGCCCTCGGGGGAACGCGAGGGGTCCGCCAGGGTCATCTGCCCGAAGAGGAGGAAGGGCCGGTCGGGCACCTGGTGCATGGCGATCTGCGCCGCGAAGCGGGTCAGCTCGTCCAGACCGTCGGCCAGATGAACGGTCCCGGCACGGCGGGCCTCCGCGGTCTGCCACGGCACCGGCCCGTCCAGCGCCCAGTCCACCTTGAAGGTGGAGAAGTCCCACTGGAAACGCCGCAGGTCGTCCAGCACCTGTGGGGGCAGGTGCTCGCGGCCGACGAGGTCCTGGTAGAGCGCGGGCGCGGCCACGTCGGCGAGTACGGCTCTGTGAGCGGGCACCGTCTCGCCCGCCTCGGTACGCACCGCCACGGCGCGGTGGTCCCGGATGACGACGCGCCGCACCGGTTGCCCGCAGCGGACCTCTCCACCGCGTTGGCGCAGCCGCCGGACCAGCGCCTCGGTCAGGGCGCCGGCACCGCCGACCGGCACCGGGAAGCCGTACGTCTGCCCCAGCATGGACATCAGCCAGCCGAAGCCGCCGCTGCCCGCCGATTCGGGGGCGAGGTCGGCGTGCAGGGCATTGCCGGCCAGCAGCAGCCGGCCGCCCGTGCCGCGGAACTCCTCCTCCCCCAGCCTGCGCACCGGCAGGACGAGCGTCCGGGCGGCGCGCAGACCGCCCGCGGCCCGCAGGGACCACATCAGCCGCGCCGCCGGCACGACCGGCGGGAACGGGGTGAACAGGGCGTTCAACAGGTCCGGGCGCAGGGCCTGCCACAGCTCGAACAGCCGCCGCCAGGCCGCCCCGTCGCCGGGTGCGAAGGCCTCGGCGGAGGCGGCCGTCGTGTCGATCCGCCGGTCCAGTACGGCGCACCGGCCGTCGGTGAGCGGGTGGGCGAGCACGTGCGGCGCGTGGCTCCAGCGCAGCCCGCAGTCCTCCAGGCGGAGCGCGGAGAGTACGGGGGACGCCGCGGCCAGGGGGTAGAAGGAGCTGAAGAGGTCGTTGACGAAGTCGGGATGGACTCCTCGGTCGTGCCGGACCGCACCGCCCGGTTCCGGCTGCTCCTCGAGCACCTGGACGCTCCACCCGGCGTCCGCCAGCAGGTTGCCGGCCACCAGTCCGTTCGGCCCCGCTCCGATCACCACGGCATCAGGCACGGCCGGTCCCCTCCGCGCCCGGCGCCTCCCACGCGAACGGATCCCGGCGCCTGTCCGCCGTCTCCTCGCAGCAGCGGGCGAGCCGGGCGAGCATGGAGCGGTGGCGCAGCTGGATCAGCGCCTCGACGCCGACATTGTGCACGATCGCCCCGGCCCCCCGCAGCGGATGCTCGTCCGCGATGACCAGGCAGTCCTCGCCCCACTCCCGCAGCTCGATCGAGAAGCGGGCCGTGCCCAGCGGGCCGGCGAGGATCTCCAGTTCCAGCAGGGAGCCCTCCCGGCAGTACCGTACGACGGTCTCGTTGCCCAGCCGGATCGGTCCCAGCCGGATCTCGTACGCGAGGGACGCGCCCTTCTGCGGCCACCGGCCACGCCGGGGCCGGGACTCACCGGTGCCGACGACCCATTCCGCGTACCGGTGGCCGTCCGCGAGGACGTCCCACACCACAGCGGGGTCGGCCTTGATCACATGATGCCGAACGGCCATGTGCGCCTCCGGTTCACCAAGCTGACTATGGGCATCACCGAGTGCCCAGGCGGGCGGCGGGCGAACCGTCCCGGCCCTCGCGGCTCGCCCGGCCCGCTCTCCAGGCGTGCCCCGGCGGCCCTGCGGGCAACCGGAGGACAGGGAAGGCCGGGACGGGGAATACACGGCCACGGAGGAGGTCGGCAATGGTGTGGTGGGGCTGGTTGGTCCTGGTGCTCATGGTGATCGGAGCGGTCGCCGCGACGGCGTTGACGGTCCAGGCGAAACGACGTGCCGGGACGGTGATTGCGGTGCGCGGAGGCCGTCGGTCCGGCCGGGGAGGTCTGCGGTGATCACATTGATGCTCGCGTCGGACCTGACCGGGCGTGAGGTCGTGACCCTGGGCGGCGACGCGGTGGCGCGGGTCAAGGACACCGTCTTCGACGCCGGGGCCGGCCGGATCACCGGCTTCACCCTCAGTGGCCGGGGGCTGCTGGCCGGACCGCTGAAGCGGAGCCTGCCGTTCTCGGCCGTCCACGCGCTCGGGCCCGCCGCCGTGATGATTCCCAGCGAGGCGGTGCTCGACGGCCGGGACGCGGTCCTGGGGTCCGACGCGGTGGGACGCGGCCCGGTGATCGGTGCGCCCGTCATCACCGACCGGGGCACCGGGATCGGCACCGTGCGCGACGTGGTCGTCGAGGCCGGCACCAGCGGGACCGTGGTCGGCTTCGAGATCGCCGCCGCCGATCACTTCCACAGCGGAGGGGGCAAGGTGTTCGTCCCGCGCGGGCAGACGCTGGCCGTCTCCGGCGAGGCCATGGTGGTGCCCGCGCAGGCCCGTCACTTCGTCGCCGAGGAGCTGCCCAGCTTCGGCGCCCAGGTGGAGGCGTTCCGGGCGGGTGCCGCCGAACCGCCCGCGGACGCCCCGGCACGGGAGGGAGGCCTCGCATGATGCTCTTCACGCGGACCAGGGGCCTGCCGGTGATCACCGCCGAGGAGGCGGTGACCCTCGGCACGGTGGACGACCTCACCATCGACGTCCGTACCAGGAGCGTCGCCTGCCTGCGGCTGGCGGGAGCGCCGAAGAACCGGGCGGTCGTCGGCTGGAGCGCGGTGGAGGCGGTGGGGCACGACGCCGTGATCGTGCACGCGCGGGTCGCCGACGAGCCGGTGCCGGACGACACGCCGGAACACCGGGGAGCCGTCGGGAGCCGAGTGCTCACCGAGCACGGCGTCGAGCACGGGACCGTCCGGGACGTCGCTTTCGACCCCGTGTCGGGCAAGGTCCTCACCCTGTACACGGCGCTCGGGGACATCGCGGGCGAGCGCCTCATCGGCCTCGGCTCCTACGCGGTGGTCGTCCGCGCGGAACGCGCCTGATCCACTACCGCCGAACGCCCGCACGGGCCCCGGCCGCCGCCAAGCCCACGCGGGCCCCGGCTGACCCGCGTGGTCAAGCCCGCGCGGGTCCCAGCTGATCGGCGCGCCGTTGAAGGCCCCGACCGGGCTCCGGCTGACCCGCACCGCCGAGCCGTCGCGGATCCCGGCCGATCCACGCCACAGGCCCGCGCGGGCCCCGACTGGACCGCGCCGCCAAGCCCCCGCGGAGCGCGGCTGAACCGCGCCACCAGGGCCGTGCGGGCCCCGGCCGATCCGCGCCGCCGGGAGGCCGTGCGGGGCCCGACCGATCGGCGCGCGACGGAGGCCGTGCGGGCCCCGGCTCACCCGCACCGCTGGACGCCCGCGCGAGCCCTGGCCCATCCGCACCGCTGAACGCCCGCGCGGGTCCCGGCGGGTCCCGGCCGATCCGTGTGCCGTCAAGGCCGTGCGGGCGTCGGCTCATCCCCGCCGCCAAGCCCGCGCGGGCCCGGGCTGGACCGCGGCGCCAAGCCCCCCGCGGAGCCCGGCCGAACCGGTCCGCCAAGGCCGTGTGGATCACGGCTGATCCCCTCCCCTGGGCCGGGGAGGGGGCGGGGCTGCGGGGGTAGGCGGGATCACCGGGCTCGCTCGGGTCCCGCCCGGCTCCGCCCGGCCCCACCTGGCCAGCCCGCGCAGCACGGCGTTGCGGCCGCGGTGCGGGACCGTCCACAGGGACACCCCCCGCAGCCCCCAGCGCTCCAGCAGGACGTTGGCGGCCAGGAAACCGGTCGTCGCGGCCCGTTCCATCAGGGCCACGGGGAGGTCGGTGCGGACCAGGTCACCGGCGACCACGAGACCCGGATCCGGGGTGCGGACGGTCGGCCGGTCGCGGTAGCCGCCCACCGGGAACAGCGGGCAGTCCTCGCGCCATTCATGCCGGGCGTCGACGATCCCGGCCGAGCGCGTCTCGGGATAGACGTGGTGCATCTGCTCGATCAGGCGCTTCTCTTCGACGTCCCGGGCCGCCCCGGCCGACACGGCGTAGGCGTGCAGTTCGACCACCGATCCCCCGGTGCGCGAGGACCAGCGCGCGGCCTCGTCCTCCCAGCGTTCCAGCACACTGATGTTGTCCAGGGTCGCGAACCCGCCCGTGCCGAGGAAGCCCGGCCGCTCCGGCGCCACGGGGCGGTCCAGCCACAGCCGGGTCACCAGGAACGGAGGGGCGGTGCGCAGGCGTGCGACACGCTCCCGCCACGGGGCGTCGCCCAGCCGTTCCGAGCGGGCCACGACCCCGCGCAGGCCCGCGGTGTCCAGGGCCAGGACGACGGTGTCGTGGTGGCGCTCGTCCTGATCGGTCGTCACCCGGTAGCCGCTGCCTGTCGGCGTGATGTGTTCGACGGCCGTGGAGGTGCGCACCTCGGCGCCGTGCCGCCGCAGGTAGTCGGCCAGGGGGTTCCACAGGGCGGTGGGGAACGGCGCGCTCGGCACGTCGAACAGCAGGCCCTCGGCGGAGCCGAGGAAGTAGATGTGGAACATCAGCGCCATCTCGGCCGCGGAGAGAAGCCGGGGGTCGGCGAAGAAGCTCCGCGAGAACACCTCGAACGCGAGATGCCGGGCCTGCTCGGGAAAGCGGACGGCGTCCAGGAAGTCATGGGCGCTGGTGCGGTCGAGCCGGTCGTAGATCTCGGGGACGCGGACGTCGAGCAATGGCAGGGCCGCGGCCGGGTTCACGCCCCGCAGCTCCCGCACGGTGAAGGAGGGGCTGAGGGCGGCGAAGCCGAGGGCGCTCCACGGCGGGGTGCGCGGCACGTGACGGAAGCTGTCCCGCGTCCCGCTCGCGTGCAGCAGCGGGTAGTCGGGCAGGCCGGTCAACCGCCGCAGCCCGGGGTCGGTGCGACGGAGCAGTCCGCGCAGGTTGTAGTACTGGCGGAAGAAGGCGTGGAAGCCACGGCTCATCGTCACCGCGGTGCCGTCCCGCAGGCCGGTCGGCCAGCCCCCGGCGCGACCGCCGAGGTACGGCTGACGCTCGTACACCGTCACGGCCACCCCGCGTTCGGCGAGCGCCGTGGCAGCGGCGAGACCGGCGATGCCGCCGCCGACGACGGCGGTCGTGGGACGGTCGCCGTCGACGCGCCGCTCGCCCGGCGGGGCCGGCAGCCGTCGGGCCCGCCGGTCCCGGCCGTGCCGGGCGCCTCCCGGCCGTCCGGACGCGGTCATCGCACGGCCTGCGCGCGGCGGGCGACGAACGTGTGGGTGATGCCGGTGTGCCAGCCCGGCAGCGGCAGGGTCCGGACGTCCTGGAAACCGGCCGCCCGGAGGCGGGCGGCGAAGCGGCCCGCGGTGTCGAACTCCACGACGCTGCGCCACAGATGGCGGTACAGCCCGCCGTCCCCGAGCACGGCCGCCGCCGGCTGGACGAGACCGCGGCACACGAGGGTCCACAGCAGGCGGTCGGCGCGCCGGCCGCTGAGGGTGTACTCGTGCACGGCGAGCCGCCCGCCGGGCACGAGCAGGCCGTGTACGGCGGCCAGGACGGCGTCGGGATCGGACACGTTGCGCAGCAGGTAGCCGGCGAAGACCGCGTCGAACGGGCAGCTCACCCCGGCCTCGGCCAGGCGCTCCGCCGGTGCCCGTACGAAGGTCACGCCGCCCGCCCAGGGTTTCGCGGCGGCCCGCCGCAGCATGCCCGCGGAGGCGTCGACGGCCGTGATGCGCGCGGCCGGCAGAACGGAACGCAGCGCGGCCGTCGAGGCGCCGGTGCCGCAGCCGAGGTCCAGCAGGCGCAGGCCCGCTCCCTGTCCCGGCAGGCCCAGCCGGCGCGCCGAGCGGCGGAGCTGGGCGTGGTAGCCGGGGTTGGCGGCCACCAGCGCGTCGTAGCTGCGGGCGGCGTGGTCGAACGCGGCGGTGAGATCGTCGTCGCGCAGCGGGGTCATGTGGTCTCCAGAGGCGGGCGGGGCCAGTCGAAGGGGCGGCGGGGCAGGCCCGGCAGTTCGAGCGCCGAGCGGAGCATCGGGCCGACCGGGGTGCGCAGGCCGATGGACAGGTCCTCGCGCAGCCGGGTGCGTCCGTCGAGGAATCCCAGCAGCCGGGGCATGGGTACCTGGTCGAACAGCCGGCAGAACAGCGCGGGACCGTCGACCCGGCCGGTGGCGAGGGCGCGCAGCAGTACGGCGTCCATGGCGCGGGACCTGGCGGAGTGGGCGGCCGGTGGTACCGGCCGGTGTCCCCGGCGCAGGGCGGCTGCCACGGCCCGGGTCTGGCGTTGCAGGCCGGCGAAGGTGTAGCCGGTGGCGGGGCGGGTGGCGCCGCCTGCGGCGCCGATACGGAACACCGAGGCCCCGACCTGTCGTTGGATGGGGGCGTCCGTCATCGGGATGACGCCGGTCTCCGTGGCGAGGACACGGGTGTCGCCGAGACGCAGGACCTCGTGGGTGTAGTGCCGTACCGCCGCGTGGTAGCCGCTGTCGGTGAGGGGCCGCGGTGAGAACTCCGTGTACTCGACGAGCGCCTCGTGCGGTCCGGTGGGCAGGACGTACCCGAAGGACAGGCCGTCGGCGGGCTGTGGTGTGCGGAAATCCATGAGGTCGACCGTGCGGGGGTCGAAGGCCGGCCGCGCGGTGCGGACGAACCAGCCGTGGAAGTGCTGGAGGAGTGTGGTGCGGGCGGCCGGCAGGCTGCCGAGCGGCCGTGAGTCGAACACCCATCGCGCGCTCAGTACGCCTGTTGCGCCGTCGGTGTGCCGCAGCCGGACGCGAGCGCCGCCCTCGACGTCCTCCACCGTCTCGACGGTGGCCTGCACACACCGCACGTTGGGGCTGCGCGCCAGGTCCCGCCGGACCAGGGACGCGAAGTCGTCGGAGCGGATCATCTTGTAGAGCAGGGGCGACAGGTCGCCCTCGATGGGGCCGCCCCGGGGTGGTCGTACCCGCAGGTGCCGCCAGGAGGCGGTGAGCGCCGCGTCGAAGCGTCCGCGGCCCGGCTCCCAGAAGCACCAGGTGCGGCGCGGCGGGCTCAGGGGGCCCGGTGGCGCGTCCACGAGCACGACGGACGGCGTCCGCAGCCCCCGCACCGGCCCGGCCAGACGATGGGCCAGGGACAGTCCGGCGGCTCCCCCGCCCACGACGGCCACCTCCGCCTCGAACACGACGGCTCCTTCCGTGCTGCGCGCCCGGTGCGCGGCACCGCACCTTGCGCCTATTCCCGCCCGCGCACCCGAACGGATGCGGGGTCACCCGGATGCGGCCCGTGTTGCCACGTCGGGTGAGGGATGTGGAAGACACCTTCACAGACTCGGCCGGCATCGCATCCACGCCCGCCGCTCGGGCCGAAGACGAGGTGACGAACCGCTGTGTGCTCACGACGAGAGGAACCGGGATGCGCCCCACGCAGGCGACGGAACACCAGGCGGCCGTACCGCAACCGGGGCCGTGCCCGGTGCCGCCGTCGGGTTCCCCCGTCCGAGTGCGCCCGGACGGGGGAACCGGTGAGACCGTCGGCGGGATCCCGGCGGGCCTGGAGGACGCGGGGGTCGTCGACGCGGACGTACCCGCCGCCGTCGGCCGGGTGCTCGACCACGCCCTGGCCGACCGCGTCGCGCGCGCTCACGCCGTGGACGCCCTGTTCGCCGAGGAACTGGCCGGGGCTGTCGCGCGGTTCACCCGGGCGGGTGGCAAGCGCACCCGCTCACAGCTGCTGTGGTGGACGCTGCGCGCCTGCGGCGGCACCGACGAGGTGCCGGTGGCGGCCGCCCTGCGGATCGGCGCCGCGCTCGAACTGCTGCAGACCTGCGCCCTCGTGCACGACGACGTGATGGACGGCTCGGCGCTGCGCCGCGGCCGTCCCACGCTCCACACCGATCTGCGCACCCGCTACGCCGGCTCGGCGACCCCCGAGCGGGTCGGCCGGTTCGCGGAGGCGGGCGGGGTGCTGGCCGGCGATCTGGCGCTGGTCTGGTCGGACGACATGGTGGCCGAGACACCTCTGTCCTGTCCGACGGGGGCCGTCGTGCGCCGGCTGTGGAGCGACCTGCGCACGGAGATGGTGGCGGGTCAGTACCTGGATGTGCAGGGCCAGATCACGGGGTCGTACTCGCTGGTCCGGGCGCTGCGGGCGGCCTGTCTCAAGAGCGGCAGGTACTCCGTCGAGCGGCCCCTCGCGCTGGGCGCCGCGCTGGCGGGGGCGGACGACGCCACGGCGCACGCCTTGTCCTGCGCCGGCCTCGCCATCGGCACGGCCTTCCAGCTGCGTGACGACCTGGACGACGTGTTCGCCCCGTCCCGGCGGACCGGAAAACCTTCCGGTGGTGACATCCGCGAGGGCAAGCCGACCTGTCTCGTCGCGGTCGCGCACGTCCGTGCCGAGGCCAGGGGCGACCGCCTGGCGCTGGCCGTCCTGCGCCGTTCGCTCGGCGACGCCCGTCTCACCGAGGCCGGTCTCGACCGGGTCAGGGACGTGCTGATCAGGACGGGGGCCCGGACCGCGGTCGAGAGCAGGATCGACCGGCTGGTGGCGCAGGGACTGCGCCGTCTCGACGGTGTCCTGCCCGAGCACGGAGCCGGGCACCGGCTCCGCCGCCTGCTCGCCTCCGTCACCGACGGGGCGGCGCCCGACGACGGCAGCCCTCCGCCCACGACGGACACGGTCGTAACCGACGACGGCAGCTCCCCACCCGCGACGGACACGGCTGTACCCGACCACAGCAGTCCCCCGCCCACGACGGACACGGCCGCACCCGACCACAGCAGTCCCCCGCCCACGACGGACACGGCCGTGTCCGTGCCCCTGGCCTTCTCGGGTACGAAGGAGTGCGGCCGATGAGGCGGACGCTGCCCGGTCGCACCGACCACGTCGTGGTCGTGGGAGCCGGCCTGGCCGGGCTGTCGGCCGCCCTGCACCTGCTGGGCGCCGGACGCCGCGTCACCGTGGTCGAACGCGACGCGGTGCCCGGCGGCCGGGCCGGTCGGCTCGACGTCGGCGGGTACCGGATCGACACCGGTCCCACCGTGCTGACCATGCCCGACATCGCCGACGAGGCCTTCGCGGCGGTCGGCGACAGCCTGCGCGGACGCGTCGAACTGACCGCGCTGGTGCCCGCCTACCGGGCGTGCTTCGCCGACGGCAGCGCGCTGGACGTGCACACCGGCGCCGAGGCGATGGCGGCGGAGGTGGAGCGCTTCGCCGGGCCCGGGGAGGCGGCCGGCTACCTGCGGCTGCGCCGCTGGCTGGAGAAGCTCCACCGGGCCCAGATGCGCCGCTTCATCGACGCCAACTTCGACTCCCCGCTGAACCTCCTCAACACCGACCTGGCCCGGCTCGCCGCGCTCGGCGGCTTCGGCCGGCTGGACGCGCGGATCGGGCGGTTCCTCGGGGACGAACGGCTGCGCCGGGTCTTCACCTTCCAGTCGCTGTACGCGGGCGTGCCACCCGCCCGCGCCCTCGCCGCGTACGCCGTCATCGCCTACATGGACACCGTCGCAGGCGTGTACTTCCCCCGGGGCGGCATGCACGCGCTGCCACGGGCCATGGCGGACGCCGCCGCCGACGCGGGCGCCGACCTGCGGTACGGGCAGGAGGTGACCCGTCTGGAACGCTCGGGCAGCCGCATCACCGCCGTCGTCACGGACCGGGACCGCCTCCCCTGTGACGCCGTCGTCCTCACCCCGGACCTGCCCGTCGCCTACCGGCTCCTGGGCCGCCGGCCCCGGCGTCCGCTGCGCCTGCGGCACGCGCCGTCCGCCGTGGTACTGCACGCGGGCACGGACCGTACCTGGCCGCAGCTGGCGCACCACACCATCAGCTTCGGCGCGGCCTGGCACAGCACGTTCACCGAACTGACCCGGGCCGGGCGGCTGATGAGCGATCCCTCCCTGCTCATCACCCGGCCCACGGCCACCGATCCGGGCCTCGCCCCGCCGGGCCGCCATCTGCACTACATCCTCGCGCCCTGCCCCAACACCGACATCGGTCCGGACGCCACCGCATGGCGCGAACTCGGCCCCCGCTACCGGCAGACGCTGCTGCGCGAGCTGGAACGACGCGGGCTCGACGGCATCGAGGCCGCCGTCGAGGAGGAGTGCCTCGTCACCCCGGCCACCTGGCAGGCCCAGGGCCATGCCGCGGGAACGCCCTTCTCGGCCGCGCACACCTTCGGCCAGACCGGACCTTTCCGGCCCCGCAACCTGGTCCGGGGCACGGAGAACGCCGTTCTCGCCGGCTGCGGCACCACACCGGGTGTCGGCGTGCCGACCGTGCTGCTGTCCGGCAAGCTCGCCGCCGCGCGGATCACCGGTCTGCCGGGGCCCTCACCGGCCCGGTCGCACCCCTCGCCGGCCCATGTCAAGGAGACTCCCGTATGACGGACCGTGAACTGGACGCGGCCGGGGTCGGCGACCCGGCGCTGCGCGCGGCATACCGCCACTGCCGCGCCCTCAACGCACGGCACGGCAAGACGTACTTCCTCGCCACCCGGCTGCTTCCGGTCGAACGCAGGCCCGCCGTGCACGCCCTGTACGGCTTCGCACGCTGGGCCGACGACATCGTCGACGCTCCCGGCGCGGGCGCGGACACCCCGCGGCGCACCGCGGCCCTGGCGGAACTGCGCAGGCGCCTGGAACAGGGGTTGCGGGAGGGACACAGCGGGGAACCGGTGGTCCTGGCCCTCGCCGACACCGCCCGCCGGTACGGCATCGACCACGCGCTGTTCACCGACTTCATGTCCGCGATGCGCGCGGACCTGACCGTCACCGGCTACGCCACCTACGCCGACCTGCGCGGTTACATGCACGGCTCGGCCGCGGTGATCGGGCTGCAGATGCTGCCCGTGCTGGGCACGGTCGTACCGCGGGAGGAGGCGGCGCCGTACGCGGCGGCGCTGGGCGTCGCCTTCCAGCTCAGCAACTTCCTGCGGGACGTGGGCGAGGATCTGGACCGTGGGCGCGTCTATCTGCCCGCGGATCTGCTGGCCGGCCACGGGGTCGACCGGGATCTGCTGCGGTGGAGCCGGGACACCGGCCGTCACGAACCGCGCATCACGGCCGCACTGCGCGAGTTCGAGGCGCTGACGCGCGGTGTGTACCGGCAGGCGGCGCCTGGTCTCGGCATGCTGCACCCGGTGTCCCGCCCCTGTATCCGCACCGCGTTCGTCCTGTACGGCGGCATCCTGGACGCGGTCGCCCGGGAGGGTTACGCGGTGCTGCACCGCCGCGCGGTGGTGCCGCGCCGGCGGCGCGCGGCGGTCGCCGCGGACGGAGTGGTGCGGGTGGTCGCCGCGCGGCTGCGCACGCGGCATGCCTCCCGGCGACCGGCCGCGCCGCGTCCGCTGTCCGCTGCGGCGCACGGCACAGCGTGCGCACCGCCCTCGACAGCGTGCGCACCGCCCTCGAAGGAGGCCGTGTGAAACCCCTCCCGCCGCCCGGCCGACGCCGTCTTCCGCTCTCGCTGCGCCGGGGCGGCGTGGCGTGGGAGCGTCAGCGGCCCACCTGGCGCGACGCCGCTCCCGCGGTGATCACACAGGCGCTGAAGCGGGCCCAGAGCCGCCCGTCGGGCAACTGGTACGTCATCGGCGCCGCGGCCGACCTGCGCGCCGACCGCCCGCTGGCCCGGACGGTGCGGGGGCGGGAGGTGGTCGTGTGGCGCGGCGCCGACGGCCGACCGGTGGGCGGTCCCGGCATCTGCCCTCATCTCGGTGCTCCGTTGCGGGACAGTCCGGTGCGCCGCGGCACCCTGGTGTGCCACTGGCACGGCCTCGCCCTGGACGGCACACCGTGTGCGGGCTGGGCTCCCCTGCCCGTGCACGACGACGGCGTCCTGCTGTGGGCGCGACTGGACGAGGTGGGCGGTGAGGCGCCGCTGGACGGACCGGTCATCGCGCGGCGGCCGGAGCGGACGCGGGCGCTGACGGCCGTTCACGTCGGCGTGGGGGTGTGCGAGGTGGAGGACATCGTGGCCAATCGGCTGGACCCGTGGCACGGTGCCTGGTTCCACCCGTACTCGTTCGTCGACCTGACGGTGGTCGGATCGCCCGACGGCTCCGGAAGCGACACGGGCGACGCCTTCACCGTCGATGTCTCCTTCAAGCTGGCGGGGCGCCTGGTCGTGCCGGTCCGCGCCGTGTTCACCGCCCCGGAACCGCGCACGGTGGTCATGCACATCACCGAAGGGGAGGGAGAGGGGTCCGTCGTCGAGACCCATGCCACGCCAATCGGGCCGGACGAACTGGGCCGGCCGCGCACGGCGGTGATCGAGGCGGTGATGGCCGCCTCCGACCGGCCGGGCTTCGCCATGGCCCGGCGGGCGGCACCGCTGCTGCGCCCGCTCGTGCGGAGCGCCGCGGCACGCCTGTGGCGGGACGACCTCGCCTACGCCGAACGGCGCTGGCAGCTGCGCTCCTCAGGACGGTTCCCCGGCTGACGAGGACTGCCCACGAGCCCCTCCCCCGCCGGCGCGCCGAACGCCGCCACGACGAGACCACCCGCGACCGGGCCGCCGGACACCTTCATCTGGCCGCACGGCGCCGTGGCCGCCCCCCACCCGCCCGCCGGGCTTCGCCATGGCCCGGCGGGCGGCACCCCTGTTGCACCTCGGGACGATTCCCCGGATGACGGGGCCACCCGCACGCTCCTCCCCGACCCACGCACCGAACGGCACCGCCCGGCCGCCCCGCTCGCCTGTGCGGGCGGGAAGTCGACGAACCGGCGGTGACGGGCCCCGGGATCGCTCGTTTGACCTACAGAACGATCAGCTTTCTTGTCCTGCCATGTCGCGCCCGTCCCGTCACCGTAAGAGCCACATGATCATGCCGAAGCCTCGGACGCCGTCGTCCGGCCACCACTCCCGTCTGCCCGACGCCGGGCCCGCGCGGGCCGCACTCCTGGGGTACAGCGTCCGGCTGGTGCGGCTCGTCCGTGTCACCCTCCCCCGGGCACTCGGCCGGCATCGGCCGCACGCCCGCCCCACGGATCCGCCGCGGCGCAGGCATCGGCTGCGGACCGTGGCGGCGGCGCTGGCACTGGCCGCCGCCACGAGTGCGGCTCTCCTGACGCTGCCGTCCGATGCCGGGACTCACAGCAAGTCCCCGTGGCCGCCGACGGGAGCCGGCGCGGGGCAGGTGCGCCGGGCTCCCGCCGACGCGTGGGCGCACTCCGCGCGCCTCGGTTTCGCCGTCTGGCCCGCCCGCGGCCGGCGCACCGGTGACCGAGCCCTGCTGGCCCGCGCGCTGCGGGCCTGGACCGACCGGGCGTGGCGAGGCCACCGCTCGGCGGAGCCGGGGGAACCGGTGGCCGGCGGGCCGGGGGCCCGGCTGCTGTTCGCGGGCGACGTGGCCGGCCGCGCGGTCGTCCTGCTGCAGGACGGGGCGCACACGGTGCGGTACAGCGAGCCCCGGCACGGCGGTGCGCCGGAGCTGACCGTGGCCCGCACCGAGGGCGCGGACGCGACGACGGCGGCCGTCGTCGTGGCCCGCTCCCCCGGGTCCGTGCGACTGCTGCTGGCCCCGTGGATCACCACCGCGGCCGTGCGTGACCTGCGGGCGCCGTCCTCCGGCACACGTGCGCTCACGCGCGACGGCAGCGGCGTCACCGAGCCGGTCGCGGTGGCGGCGGCCGACGCGCCGTGCCGTGGTGTGCCGGTCGTGCAGGTGCGGTCCTCGTCCCGGATCGCCGGTGACCGCGCCTTCCTGCTCGCCGACCTCGGCGGGCTGGTGCCGGCCCACCTGACGTACCTGCCCTCGCTGCGGCCCGGGACCCGGCCGCGCCTGCCGCGTGAGGCGACGACCGGGGCGGGGCTGGGCGGCTGGGCGGCCTCGGCCTGTCGCCTGGCCGGTCTGCACGGGCGGGGCGTGCGCAGCGTCGGCCACTGGGTGTTCGCCACGCAGCCGCTGCCCGAGCGGTCCGGGACCGCGACCTGGGCCTGTGCCCGCGCCGACACCTGGAGCGGCACGGGCGACGTGGAGTACTTCTTCCTCGCCCCGGGCGGCACGGGCGCGGAAGTGGTGGGCCGGGGGCGCGACACGGCGCAGTGCAGCCGTTTCGGCCAGAACGTGCTGGCGCACACCGAGTGGCGTGCTCCCTCGGGCACCGTGTACCTGCTCGCCGCGGGCAGCCGCGCCGTGACGCGTCTGGCGGTGACCGCACCGGTCCGGAGCGCCACCGACGGCCGGTTCCTCGCGGTGAGGATGCCGGGCGGCCGGCCCGTCGAGGTGACGGGCCGGCTGCCCGACGGGACGAGAATCGACTCTCCGCTCAGCCCTGACGGGCCTTGAAGCGGGGTTCCCTCCTGTTGATCACGTAGGTCACTCCCCGCCGGCGCACCACCTGGGCGCCGGGGCGTGCCTTCAGTGAGCGCAGGGACTTGCGCACCTTCATGTCCCTCTCCTCCTCCGTCGTACGGGCCGGCCGAGTACGGGCCGGCCGCGTCAGCCGCGGGCGGGCGCGGTCCGGCCGTAGCGCCGTTCGAAGCGCTCGACGCGGCCCTCGGTGTCCAGCACCCGGGAGGTGCCGGTGTAGAACGGGTGACTCGCCGAGGAGATCTCGACGTCGATCACCGGGTAGGTGGCGCCGTCCTCCCACTCGACCGTCCGCTCCGAGACTGCGGTGGAGCGGGTCAGCAACGCGGTGCCGGCGGCCCGGTCGCGGAAGACGACGGGACGGGACGCGGGATGGATACCGGGCCTCATGGGGTTGTCCTTCCTGTCGGCCGTCCCGGGAACGGCCTGTCGGCCCTCCCGGGAAACGGCGTGTTCCGTGGTCAGCGCTCCTCGCGGAAGCGGACGTGCTGCCCGGCCACCGGGTCGTACTTGCGCAGGACCAGCCGGTCGGGGTCGTTGAGTCGGTTCTTGCGTGTCACGTAGGTGACACCGGTCCCGGCGGTCGACTTCAGCCGGACGACGGGACGCACGGTGCTGCGTGCCATGGGGCCCTCCTTTCCCGCGGACCGACACCACCCCTGTTGATCGGTGCATGTCAGTCACATGCGCTACAACCGCTCCGGACGCCAGGACATTCCCGGCCCGGCATGTCTCTTTCGGGGCGTGACCACCTGGTTCACCGGCAACCGAGGGAAGCGGCTTGCGTCCTACGGCTCGATGCGGGACTGTTGCCGGAAGACATCTGTTGTCAGTCGCAGAAAGGTGGTGGGGCGCGCCGAAGGCGCGTCCCCGCGTGTGTTCGGTTTCAGCGGCTCACCCGTCGACCCTCGCAGTGCCGCGATCAGCGTCGGCGCCGCCTGGGCCCATGCCCCGTACCCGGTGATCATCGCGGACCGGGCCGGTGATCTCGTCGAACTGAACACCGCCGCGCGCCTGTTGTGGTCGGACGCCGTCCGGGGCGACCGGCTGCGCGACACGGTACCGTCCTGGCTGGCCGAGGCGCACGAGCGGTTCACCGACGGCACGTCCGAGGACCCCGGGCAGGCGGGCGGCGCCGTCGCCGACCGCTTCTTCGAGGCCCACGCGACCTCGGCGGACGACGGTGACGTGGTGTGGTGGCTCATCGACGACACCGACCGGCGGCTGGCGGAGAAGGCCCTGGCCGGCGCCCGGCAGCGGTCCGCCCTCCTGGCCGATGTCTCCAGCCAGCTGCTGTCGACGCTGAACCTGGCCCGGTGCACGGAGGCCACGGCGCGCATGGCCACCGATCACCTCGCCGAGGCCGCTCTGCTCGTCGCCCCGCCGCAGGGGCGCCGCCACCAGCTGACGTACGCCTACCGCGGCGGGCCGGTGACCCGGGTGACCGCGCCGGTCGACGTGCAGGCCGTGCCCGGACTGGCCGAGGCCCTCCAGGGGTTCCCGCCCGTACCGGCGCGCTGGATCAACCCGGCCGACCTGCCCGACTGGGTGCGTCCGGCGGACTTCACCGAACCGGTCGGCTCCGTCATCGTCGCCCCGCTTCCCGGGCACGGTGTGCCCGCCGGTGCGCTGGTCCTCCTCCGCTCCAGCCGTGAACAGGCGTTCAGCGGCGACGAGGAGCTGTTCGCCCGGCTCTTCGCCGCCCGGGCCGGCGCCGCGCTGTCGGCCGCCCGCCTGTACACCGAACAGGCATCCATCACCTCCACCTTGATGCGGGAACTGCTGCCGCCCCGGCTGGAGAGCGTGCACGGGGTGGAGTACGCGGGGGCCTACCGTCCCGCGCGGGACAACGAACGCATCGGCGGGGACTTCTACGACGTCCACCCCGGCACCGACCCCGCCGAGGAGACGCTCGTGGTGCTCGGGGACGTGGCCGGCAAGGGCCTGGACGCGGCGGTGCTGACCGGCAAGATCCGCAACACGCTGCACGCGCTGCTGCCGCTGGCCGCGGACCACGAGCGCACGCTGACCCTGCTCAACAGCGCGCTGCTGTCCTCCCACCACACCCGGTTCGCCACACTCGTGCTGGCCTCCGTCCGCCGCCGGGGCAGCACGGTGGAACTGCGCCTGACCAGCGCGGGCCACCTCGCCCCGCTGATCGTCCGCGGCGACGGCACCGTCGAGGAGACCGCCACCCGCGGATCCCTCATCGGCGCCCTGCCGAAGGTCACCTCCGCCACCGCCCATGTGACGCTGCGGCCCGGGGAGACCTGTCTGCTGTACACCGACGGGGTCACCGAGGCCCGCGGCGGCCCGCTGGGTGACGAACTCTTCGGTGAGCACCGGCTCAAGCGGGTCCTGGCCGAGTGCGCGGGCCTGCCGGCCGAGGCCATCGTCGAACGGATCCAGATGCTGACCGCCCAGTGGGTGGGGTCGGGCAGCCACGACGACGTCGCCACCGTCGCCATCAGCGCGCCCCGCGCCGCCGATCTGACGGTGGCGGCCGGTCAGACCCGCGCCGACGGCACGATATCCAGGAGGAACGGGTGAGCGCTCCCCCCGTGACCGGCACCGACGTCCTGGCGGACGAGCTGTGGCGTGCGGTGGCCGACGGCGACGAGTACACGGCGGTCGAGGTGATCCGCCGGGCCCGGGCCGACGGGACGGACGAGGAGACGCTGCTGCTCGACGTCATCGCCGTGGTGCAGGGCAGGGTCGGCACGGAGTGGGCCGCCGACCGCCTGAGCGTGGCCCAGGAACATGCCGCGACAGCCATCAACGAGCGGGTGATCACCGCCCTCGTGCACGACCGCCCGCCCGCCGGTGATCCCGGCCGCGTGGCCAGGGGGCGCGTCACGGTCAGCTGTGTCGACGGCGAGTGGCACGCCCTGCCGGCCCGCCTGGTCGCCGAGGTGCTGCGACTACGGGGCTGGCGGGTGGACTTCCTCGGCGCCCAGACCCCGACCCCGCACCTGGTCTCCCATCTGCACAGCACCAGTTCCGAGGCGGTGCTGCTGTCCGGCTCGCTCCCCACGCACCTGCCCACCGCGCACGCGGCCATCACCGCGTGCCAGGCCGTCGGCGTCCCCGTCATGGCGGGCGGCAGGGCCTTCGGTCCGAACGGCCGCTACGCCCGTGCGCTGGGCGCCGACCACTGGGCGCCCGACGCCCGTGCCGCGGCGGCCGTACTGGAGGCGGAACTGTCCTCGCCCCGTCCGGCGGCGGCCCGTCAGGTCTGGGACGACCTGCCGCATCTGACCGACCAGGAGTACACGTTCGTCGCCCAGTCCCGCGGCCGCCTCGTCCGGCAGACGCTGGCCGGCCTGGAGAATCGATTCCCCGCGATGCGCGCGTACAGCGACACGCAGCGCGAGCGGACGGCGGAAGACCTCGCCCCCATCGTCGACTTCCTGGCCACCGCCCTGTACGTGGACGACCCGGCTCTCTTCACCACGTTCCTGTGCTGGACCGCCGACGTCCTGGAGGCGCGGCGGGTGCCGGCCCACTCGGTGGTCACCGCGCTCCAGGTGCTCCGTGAGCACCTGCGCGACTTCCCCCGCGCCCTCGGCCTGCTCGACGACGGCACCGCCGCCCTGGCCCGCCGCCCCGCCTTCCCCGTCCCCGGCCCCCCCAGCGAAGTATGACCGCCCCGCCACGACCCGCCCTGCGCCTCACCGTCACACAGGGAGCCCGCGAGCTGACCGTCGGCATCGCCGGCGACCTCGACCTCGACACCGCAGACCACCTGATCGACACGGTCGTCGAGCACCTGGCCCGGCATCCCGAAGTACACGGCGTGCGCCTGGACTTCGCCGAGCTGTCCTGGATCGACTCCGTGGGCATCTCGGCGCTGCTGATGGTCCACCGGCGCGTCCGCGCCGTCGGCGGCGCCCTGTACCTGGAGAACCGCCCCGCCCCGCTGGAACGCCTGCTGCGTCAGACCTGCACCCTCGACCACCTCACCGCCCGGACGGGCCGGGACGAGGACGCGACCGGCGCGCACGCCACCTGATCCGTGACCGGAAACCTCCGGCACACGATGCGGACGGCGTGCGCGTGCCCCGGGGCCAGGAATACTTGCCCGGAGGCAACTTATGGCCCGGACGGGGTAGGAGAACCGCGCAGGGCGAGGCGGCGCGGCGCCGCGTGGCCATGGACCGAGGGCACGAGGACGAAGGAATGCAGTGGGAAAGCAGGGCCACCGTGAAGGTGACCTGCCATGACCGAGTCTTCGAGATCACCGTGCGCGGCGAGGTCGACTACGAGGAGAACGACCTGCTGCAGGCCGCCTGGGACGAGGCGGAGGAGACGGCGCTTCCCGTGACCGTGGTGGACCTCTCCCAGGTGACGTTCGCCGACAGCGGACTGCTCAACGCCCTCCTGGACTCCTGGCGCCGCCACCGCTCCGCCGGCCGCGAGCTGATCCTGCTCGGCCCCTTCCACCCTACGGTCGAGCGGCTCTTCTCCCTCACCGGCACCCTGGAGCACTTCACCGTCACCGACTCCCGTGCCCGGGCCATGCGCGCGGACGACATCTGAGGCGTACGTCGGGCGAGTGAGGGCATCCGCCAGATGCACGAACGTTCGGTGAAAGGAAAGGAGAGGCCGTGTCGTTCCTCTGGGCCATCATCGCGGGCCTCATCATCGGTCTGTTGGCCAAGCTCGTCATTCCCGGACGTCAGCCCATCCCGCTGTGGCTGACGATCCTTCTCGGCATACTCGGCGGCCTGGCGGGCAACGCGCTCGCGAGCGCCTTCGGCGTGCGGGACACCGGAGGCATCGACTGGATCCGCCATCTTTTCCAGATCGGCGTGGCGGCCGTCCTGATCAGCCTCATCAGCCCGATGTGGACCCGACGGCGCGCCTGAGCCCGGGTGAGCGCGTGCGTCCGGTCCCCTCGGTGTGGAGCCGAGGGGACCGGACGCACGCGACGCACGCTCCGGGCCCGCGAGCCCGGCGATGTCCGAACGAAGAGTCCTAGGGCCTGTCCGACCCATTCCCGTCGTCGCCCGCAGACGGGAATGGTCCGACAGGCCCTAGCCGAACTGGAGACCCGTGAGGGGGTCGCCCGGGTCGTCGGCCAGGGCGATACGGGCGGTGATGCGCTTGCCCACCGGTTCCCGCCGCACCTCGAAGCCCTGGACGACCGCCATCACGATCTCCAGTCCGTGCTGCCCGACGCGGCCCGGATCGGCGGCCCGTGCCACCGGCAGAGCCGGGTCGCTGTCCCACACGGCCACCTCGACCAGGCCACCGACGACCCGCAGTCTCATCAGCACCGGACCGGGTGCGTACTTACGGGCGTTGGTGACCAGCTCGCTGACGACCAGCCTGGTCACGTCCATCGCCCGCGCCGGCACCGGCAGGCCGTACTCCCTCTGGACCCGGGCGAGGAAGTCGGCGGCGTGGTGCCGGGCCTCGGCGATGCACGGGCCCTGTCCGTCGAGTGGAACGATCTGCTGGATCGGCTCCGAGCCGGTCACACCCTCACCGCCAGATCCTGACGTCACCGGCTCCATTCGCGTGCCCCCGTTCATGTGCCCACGCCTACCCGCCGGCGGGCGGGACATGCCCTGGGCCGCCCAGGTGTTTCCGGGCCATGTCAGGGTACCGGCGGCCGACTCCGCGCGGCCGGGTTCTCGGCATCCGACGGCCGGGCACCGGA
This sequence comes from Streptomyces sp. NPDC042638, assembly GCF_040647235.1. Classification (NCBI taxonomy): domain Bacteria; kingdom Bacillati; phylum Actinomycetota; class Actinomycetes; order Kitasatosporales; family Streptomycetaceae; genus Streptomyces; species Streptomyces sp. NPDC042638. The sequence continues at coordinate 51,738 of NZ_JBEZBT010000006.1, read as the reverse complement.
GGGGTCTCGGCGTCGACCGGGCCCGTCGACCGTCCGCCCGCCGTCCGCTCGTCCGGCCGGCACCGGTGTGTTCACGCCAGAATGCGGCGCTGCGGCCGTGGGTGACGGGCCGGTAGAGCCGCCGCTTCCACGTGGCCGTCGGGCGGGCTACTCCCGTACACGCCGGTGCAGGACCACGCGGCGGCGCCGGGATACAGTCGGCGTGCCGTGACAGACCGGCCGGGACGAGTGAGAAGCGGTACACCGCCGAACCCGTCCGCCGGGAGGCCGAGCGGGACCCGGCCCGCAGCAGCCTCTCGCGCACCGCCGTCGCCGCACGCCTCGGCTGCACGATCCAGCGGCTTCAGCACGCTCTTCCGTCAGCGTCAGCGCACCTTACGGCTCCCGCGCGATCCACCGGACCGCACGCGGCGCGTGAAACCCGGGTGAACGCCGTACACACGGCGTGGGCACGACACCGCGTCCGCCGTCCCGGGGTACTCGGGTTCCCGGATCCGCGGACTCGGGCCATCGGAGGTATCGGAAGGCCAGGAGTGAGAAAGCGGCAGGCAGTTGCCGTTTGACAACTATAGTCGCGAGACAAGAAAGTAACCGTGTCGGACGGACATGGGGAAGGATCTGTGATGTTCCGGTGGACGCAGGTCGCTGCGTGTTCCGGCCGTCGGCACCGCACGGTGCCGACGGGCCGGACGCCGGGCTGTGCGCATCAGGCCGTACGGCTGCCGGAGCTCTCGGCGTCGTCGTGTATCTGCGCGGCCGCCGCGGCGCAGAACGCCTCCAGTCCTTCCAGCAGCGCGGCCCGCTTGGCGGCGGGCATCAGCGTCAGGACCTCCTGCAGTTCCCTCTCCCTGCGGGCCCGCAGGTCGTCGAGGAAGGCGCGCCCCCGGCTGCTCAGGTACAGCCGCACCTCGCGCCGGTCGGCGGGGCGTACCACGCGCTCGACGAAACCAGCGGCCTGCAGCCGGTCGCACAGCCGACTGGTGGACGGCGGGGTGGATGCCAGCGAGTCGGCGAGGGTACGCAGGTTGATGCCCTCGTGGTGCTCGAGGATGAGCAGCACGCGCAACTGGGACGCGGAGGCGGGCGCGGTGGACGCACGACCCCAGAGCACTTCCAGTAGCTCACCGGCCGTGGAGGTCACACGGGCGACCTCGTCGGGCTGTGGCAGGTGTCGGAAGGCAGTCACAGTCACACTTTCGCAGGCTCCGGGACGGTTGCCAGCCTACTAGGGACGCGAGCCGACGACAGATGTCCTGCACGACAGGCGCGGAGGAATCGAGCGCCGTTATGCGACCGGTATCCGACAAAGGATTGGTGTTTTTTCCATCGTGAACAGATTCGTGACCGCCGAACGCGCCCTGCGCACGGCGGCACCGCACGAGTTGCCCGACGCGGTCCGACGCGTGCTCGCCGAGCAGTACGCGGCGCGGGCCGCCGAGCTGTTCATGGCCGACTACGGCCTGACCGTGCTGCAGCCGGTCACCGCGCTGCCGCACGCGCCCGAGCCGCTGTCGGTCAACGGCACCACGGCCGGCCGCGCCTTCGGCGCACAGGAGCCGATCGTCGAACCGGACCGGGACGGCCTGGTCCGCGTCCATCTGCCCGTGACCGTGCGCGGCGACCGGCTCGGCGTGCTGTCGGTGACCCTGCCGGACGCGGAACTCGACGGGAACGGTCTGGCGGAGCTGTCCGAGATCGCCGAGGTGCTCGCCCATGAGGTGGTCGTCGCCGAGCGGGACACCGACCTGTACCTCCAGGCGCGCCGCAAGGACCGGCTCACCCTGGCCGCCGAGATGCAGTGGCAGCTGCTGCCCGGCCGCTCGTGCGGCCGCCCGGAGTACGAACTGTCGGCACAGCTCGAACCCGCCTACGCGATCTTCGGTGACAACTTCGACTGGTCCGCCACCGCGGACCACCTCATGCTGTACGTCACCAACGGGATGGGCGAGGGTATAGAGGCCTCCCTGCTGACCAACCTGGCCATCAACGCCCTGCGCAACGCCCGCCGGGCGGGTCTCGCGCTCGCCGACCAGGCGGCCCTGGCCGACCAGGCGGTCTACGCCCACTACCAGGGGCGCTGCTACCTCTCCGTGCTGATGTTCGACTTCGAACTCGCCACCGGACGGGTACGGGTGGTGGACGCCGGATCCCCGCAGACGCTGCGGCTGCGCGGCGGGACGGTGGAGCCAATCGACTTCGAGGCCCAGCTGCCGCTCGGCATGTTCGAGGAGACCGACTACGTGACCCAGGAGTTCCAGGTGGAACCCGGCGACCGGCTGGTCTTCGTGAGCGACGGGGTGTACGCCGTGGCCGACCCCAAGGGCGAGGTGTACGGGGACGCCGCGCTGGCACGGGCGATCCAGTCGACCCGTCTGCTGCCCGCCGCCGAGGTGCCGCGCGCCATCCTGCGGGAACTGTCCGGTCACCGCGGCCGGCCCGTCCCGGACGACGACGCGCTGGTGGTGTGCCTGGACTGGCACGGACGCTGACGGGACGGCCGTCCGGCGTCGACGGCGGCCGGGACCGGCCTCGTCACTCCGCGTCGAGGCCCGGCGGCCTTTGGCTCCGCGCCCCCAGCAAGGCCCGCAGGCCCTGGCTCAGCGCGGCCCGGTCGGCCGGTTTCATGCCCTCCAGCACCTCCGCGAGCGCCCGCGCCCTGCGCCGGGCCACGTCGCCGAGGACACGCCGGGCGTGCGGGGTCAGGTCCAGCCGCACCTCACGCCGCTTGTGCGGATGCAGGACACGCTCCAGCAGACCGGCCGCCTCCAGCCGGTCGCACAGTCGGCTCGCCGTGGGGAGCCCGATGTCCAGCCGCTCCGCCAAGGCGGTGAGATTCAGGCCCGGTGCCGACTCCAGTGCCCGCAACGCTCGCAGCTGGTGCTGCGACAACCGCAGCGCCGCCCCCTGAGCCGCCAGCGACCAGAGAGTCGTCAGACTCTCCACGCCGTCGGCGATTTCCAGCGCGGCGGCCTCCGCGCCCTCACCCACGCTCGCCCGGTCGTCACCGGGACCGCCGAGATGGGTCACGAGAACATCACTTTCCGTAATCTCCGGGCCACAACGACGCCCCTCTCCCTGCCGCTGCTACCCGCTCGGCCCGGTCGCAACCAGGACTTGCGGGGGCAGCTCTGCGGTGAGGTCTCCCGGCCGTCGGCCAGGAGCCCCGTTTCCCGCCCGGGGGCTCCGTCGGGCGGCGGTTCAGTCGACGCGGCTGTGCCGGGCCTGCAGTTCGGACCGGACGAGTTCCAGCAGTCGGCCCGTCCAGTTGCGGCCCCGGCCCCCGTTGTCGCCCCAGAAGCCGGAGTCCGCGTCGTCGTAGAGCACCGTCGCGTCACCCGTGGCCAGCAGGATCGCGGCGAGGTCGGGGTGTTGTTCGTACTTGGCGCGCAGCAGTCGGGCCATGACCGCGGTCCGTGCCTGTTCCCAGCCTTCGCGCCGTGGCGCCGCCGCCGCGAGGGTACGGGCCTTCGCCGCCGTCTCCGCCGCCGCGACCGCGGTACGGGCCTCCGGTGCGGCGACGGACCGGGCCCAGTAGGCGTGTGCCACCGACGGGTAGGTGACGTCGCCGAGGGTGATCGGGGCGGGGTAGTCGTTGCGGAGGGCCTGCTTGCCCGGGTCTTCGAGCGCGCGCTGCGGATACGAGTGGTACACCTTGACCGCGGGGGCGAAGGAGCCCGTCGGCCCGTCGGCCGGCACCCGTGCGGGGGCCGCGGCGCGCCACTGGCTCCGCTCCTCGAAGTACGCCACGGCCCGGTCGTACTCCCCCTGCGTCACCGGTTCCCCGGGCGGGCCCGGCGCCTGTCCACCGGGCCCGGCCACCAGGACCTGCAAGGGACGGTCCTTGTGGTCCATGTCGCCGAGCGCGTAGTGGCGCACGGTCTCGGGGATGGCCAGGTAGGCGGCCCGGGCAGCGGCCCGGTTCTCCTCCGACCGGTCCCCCATGAACACGTCCACCGCGGCGAGGCAGCGGTCGGTCGAGTCGGGGCGACGGTTCAGCTTGTCGACGGTGTCGCGGACCTCGGCGAGCAGCAGCTCCGGCGTCAACCAGGTGCGCGGTTCACCGAACGTCCACGAGGCCAGATGGTGTGCGGAGGCGTGCCCGCCGTCCGGAAGGCTGGTTGCCACCCATCCGCTGCGGAGCTTCTTCTCGAACTCGTCGAGCGTGACCAGCTCCCAGCAGTCCACGAGGCCGTCGGCGTAGATGAAGAGGTCGGTGAGGAAGTAGGAGCCGCCGTTGCAGATGAACGCGTGCCGCCAGGTGCCCGGTACGCGGACGCCGTCCGCCATGCGATGGGTGATGCGATTGCCGATCATCCGGTGATGATGCCGGACGGGTCGGCCGGGAAGCACGCCGATTGTTCACACGGCGCGGACCGCGCGGCGCGGGCACGCACCCCGCAGCCGACGGTGTCATCCGTCCACGGTGTTGTCGGCGGCGTCGAGGCCGGCCAGCGCCTCGGCCGCGCGGCGCCTGTTGGCCCGGAGACGGCGGAGATAGGACCGGGCCATGGGCCCCGGCGGGACGCCCCGGGCGAAGGCCCGCATGTTGCGCTCACCCGCGTTGTAACCCAGCGCCAGGAGTTCGTCCCGGGTGCAGCGGCGTGTGTGCCGCCTCGGCAGCGTCCGGTCCAGGTCCTTCAGGTAGAGGGCCGCGGCGTGGATGGCCAGCGCCGGGTCGTTCCGCAGGTCCTGCCACCGGGCCGTCAGGCCGTGTGCCCGCCGCACCCGCTCGAACGTCGCCCGGTGCATGTTGCCGAGGCCGAAGGAGGCGTCGGGCTTCCACCACTGCCACAGCCGCTCCAGCAGCGGGTGGTGGGGCTTGTACGCCTCGTTGTGGAGCACGGACATGAGCAGCAGCGCCGACACACCCGCCTCCTCGGCGCTGCGCGCCACCGAAGCGGCGTAGTCGGCCGGGTCGTAACCGCCCGGCCGCAGCGGCGGGGTCCTGACTCTCCCGCCGTCGGACCGCACGGGCCGTTCCCCCGTCGCCGTGATCACTTCCTCGGTCATCCCTGTTCCGTCCTCCCGGGTCACCTGCCGGCGGCATGCCCGCATGCCGTGTGGTGCTCGTGCCCCCGGCGTAATACCTCAATCCGCCGCGCCGGGCACAGGTCCCGGCCACCGCCCGGACGGCCGTACCCCGCGCGTCGGCCCCCGGCCGACGCCGCTTGCCCGTGCGCGCCGCGGCGCCGTTGCCGTGCGGTGGCGGGTGGCTGCGCACGGTCCTCACCTCGGTGTCTGTGCGTCGAGTGCCGCGAGACCGTCCTCCCACCGCCGACGGCGCCGGTCCTCGGACTGCTCCCACCACGGGGTGCCGCGTTCGCCCAACGCGACCTTCGCGTGGTGCACGCGCGCGCGTGCCGAGCGCTCCGCCTCCGCGTCGCCCGCCGCGGTCGCGGATCGCACCGCCCGGCGCGCACTCATGAGGTGGCGGCGAAGACGTGCGGCTGCTTCCTCCGGAACGGCGGGGTCCGTGGCCCGCCACTTGCGCCCGTCCACGACGACGAAGTGCCCGTCGGGAGTCCGCTCCGGCGGAGGGTGCGCGTCCACACCGACGATTGTGTCCGCCCGCGCGGGCTCTCGCGAGCCACGCCGTACGGTCAGGCCGGGCGGGGCCGGCGGGCCGCGCGGTCGGCGCGGCTGAAGAGGACGAGCGCGGTGAGAAGCAGGGCGAGATAGCCGGAGAACCACAGTGTCGCCGTCGCCGGACTGGTCAGCTGGGCGGCCACGCCGAGTCCGAGCGAGGTGACGACGAGACCCGTGTACGCGGCCAGGAAGAAGGTCGCGAGGGCCTCGGCGCGTACGTCCGCGGGCGCCGACTGCGCGACCAGCGCCACGGCGGCCTTGAACAGGGTGCCGGCCCCGAGTCCGGCGACGACGCCGCCCGCGACGAACAGGGCCGGCCAGCCCCTCACCATGCCCACGGCGACGGCGCCGCAGCCGACGGCTTCCGCCGCGACCCCCAGCGCCTCGCGGGCCGTCGGCCCCAGAGGGGCGGAGAGGATCTCCCCCAGCACCGCGGCGGCGAAGACACCGAAGACGATGGCCCCCGCGACGGCCGGCGAGGTCTGGTGGAGGGCCGTCGCGACGAAACCGGGGGCCAGGGAGGTGAAGAGCCCGAAGACCGCGAGGCCGGAACAGGCGCACGCGACGGCCCGGCCGAACAGCACGGCACCGCCGTGCATGCGGATCCGCTGCACGCGGTAGGGCGAGGGGCGGGAGGGTTCGGCGACCGTCTCCGGCAGCGGCATGACGAAGACGGCGGCGGCGGCGAGCAGCACCGCGAAGACCGCGTAGGGCGTGTGCACCGGCGCCGGGGCGTACGCCGCGAGCAGGCCGGCCACCAGCGGCCCCACGCCGAGGCCGCCGACGTTCGCCGCGGTCGAGACGGTCTCGAAGCGGCCCGGCCCCTCCCCCGGCCTCGCCCGCGTGTGCAGGTCCTGGAGGTAGGCGGTGGCGGTGGGCGTGGCCGTACCCACGCCGAGTCCGGTGACGAAACGGGCGAAGAGAAGGCCCGGCAGCGCGGGCCACGCGAGGAAGACCAGGGCCGCGGCCACTTCGGACAGCAGCGCCGCGACCAGCACCGGGCGCCGTCCCGCACGGTCGGAGAGGTGGCCGGCGGCCACCAGCCCCGCCACGACGCCCACCGCGTACACGGCGAAGACGACCGTCACGGTGAACGCGCCGAAGCCGTCGCGCTTCTCGTACAGGGGATACAGCGGGGTCGGCACGGTCGAGAACGCGATGGCCACGGTGAAGACCACCGCCACGACCCCGAATCCCGCCCTGCCGGCCCCCTCGTGGGACCGCTTCGCCAGGCTCACGCGACCCAGTCAAACACCGGGGACGGCGGCCGACGGCACGCTGAACGCCGGGAGCCGGGCCCCCGTGCGACGTCACCCGTTCGCCAGCAAGTGCGTGCGGGCGCCCCGGGGTGCGCGGGCGCCTCGGCGGCCACCGTCGCGAGAGTGCCGCAGGAGTGTGCTCGCCGGCCTCGCTCACGCCTCCCGGAGTGCCGTCCTGGTCACGTGCCGGCCGGGGGCCCGGTGGTCACGGCCGCCGGTGGAGGGCCACGACGATGCCGGCGTCGTCCCTGCGCACCGCGGCCTGGTTGAGGATCTGCGCGGCGGCCAGGGCGGGATCCTGGGCGAACAGGCCGCGGAAGTCCGCCGGCTTCCAGCGGTCGCTGAGGCCGTCGGAGTGCATGACGAGGGCGGCGCCGGGCGGGAACGCCGCCTCGAAGGTGCGCGGGCGGGGCAGTTGCAGCCCGACGATGCCCGGCAGGGACAGCAGTCCACTGCGGGTGCCCTCGGACGCCACCAGCGCCGCGATGTTGCCGGCCCCGCTCAGCCGCACGCGCTGTCCGGCGGCGTCGGCCAGGGCGATCGCCACCGCCGCTCCCCGGGTTCCGCGCAGGCCCCGGTGGACGTCCTGCAGTACGGCCTCCGGGCTCGTGTGGCCGCTGTCGCGGAAGGCCTCCCTGGCCCGGTCCGCGACCCGGGCCGCCAGGGGCCCGTGCCCGAGCCCGTCGCACATCATCAGCAGCAGCGCGTCCGAGCCGGGAGCGCCGAGCGGACGTACGGCCCAGGTGTCGCCGCACACCTGCTCACCGCTGATGGGCCGGGTCAGCCCGGCGGTCCGCACCGGGCCGGGCGGCGGGATCCGGTCGTCCGCCCAGAAGCGCGCGAACACCACCGTGCCCCGCCCGGGCAGGGAGTGCACGCCGGAGGCGTCGGCGAGCCGCCCTATGGCCCCCATGCCGATCCCCAGGCTGCCGGAGGCGGACGTGCCGTCGCGCAGCGCCCCGTGCACGTCGTCGATGCCGGGACCGCTGTCGAGCGACAGGCACTCGACGGCCGGATGACCGCCGGCCCGCACCACGCGCAGGGCGAGAGAGCCGTCGTCGGCGTACTTGAGGAGATTGGTCGCCATCTCCGTCACGCACAGTTCGACGCGCGCCACCCGCTCCTCGGGAAGGCAGATGCCGCGGGCCAGCTGCGCCGCCTGGCGGCGGGCGGCCGCCGCCAGGGCGATGTCCGAGCGCAGCCAGCACACGTCACCGGCCTCGGTGACGGGAGTTGCGTTCACCGTCCCCACTTCACAATGCGCACGGTGGTGCCTCCCGGCCCGGATTCTATGTCGAACTCGTCGACGAGCCGCTTGGCTCCGCTGAGCCCGAGCCCCATCCCGTTGCCCGACGTCCAGCCGTCCGTCAGCGCCAGCTCGACGTCCGCTATGCCCGGCCCCTGGTCGGCGAACTCCACGAAGACGCCGGTGCGGCCCGCCTCGGTGACGGCTGCCGCGCGTACGACACCGCCGCCGCCGTAGACCAGCATGTTGCGGCCGAGTTCGCTGGCCGCCGTGACGAGCTTCGTCTGGTGCACCAGCGACAGGCCGCCGCGCTGGGCCAGGGCGCGCACCATCTGCCGTGCCGCGACCACGTCGCCGCTGCCGGCGACCGAGACGGTATCGGCCGTGGCGGTCGCGACGCCGAAGTCCCTCATGCGCGGCCCGCGCTGAGGCGTCGTAGGAGCTTCAGCCCGCGCTCCAGGTTGAGGGCGGTGCGCACGCCGCTGAGGGACAGGCCGAGTTCGACCAGCGTCATGGCCACGGCGGGCCGCATACCGACGACGATGGTCTCCGCGCCGAGGATGCGCGAGATGGAGGCGTTGGTGGCCAGCATGCGCCCGACGAAGGAGTCGACGATCTCCAGTGCCGAGATGTCGATGACGACGCCCTTGGCGCCGGTGGCGACGATACGGTTCGACAGGTCGTCCTGGAGGTCCAGGACCAGCTGGTCCTCGAGGTCCGTCTGGATGGAGACCAGGAGGATCTCGCCGATCTTGAGGACGGGGACGCGGTCGGTCACAGCAGACCTCGCACGTCGTCCTCGGCGTCCAGGGCGATCTCCTTCAGCGCCTGACGCAGGGCGTCCGACAGCGAGGCGTTGGTGGGTATGTCACCGAACTCGATGCCGAGCGCCACGATGGTCTGGGCGATCTGCGGGCGGATGCCCGAGATGGTGCACTGCGCCCCCATCATGCGGGCGGCGACGACGGTCTTCAGCAGGTGCTGCGCGACCTGGGTGTCCACGGTCGGGACGCCCGTGATGTCGATGATGGCGTGGGTGGAGTCGCTGTCGACCAGCGTCTGCAGGAGCTTCTCCATGACGACCTGGGTACGGGCCGAGTCGAGCGTGCCCACCAGCGGTACGCCGACGACGCCCTCCCACAGCTTGACCACGGGCGTGGACAGCTCCAGAAGCTGTTCGGCCTGCGAGGAGATGATCTCCTCACGGGTGCGGACGTAGGCCTCCGTGGTCAGCAGGGCCAGGTCGTCCAGCAGCCGGGCGAACTGGAGGTAGGCTCGCGCGCTCTCGCCGTCGACGGTGAGGGACGGCTCCAGCACTTCCTTGAGGACGAAGACGCCGCGGGCGGTCTCGGTGGGGGTGAAGCCCTGGCGGGCGCGGTTGCGGGACAGCTCGATCAGCAGGCTGCGGGTCTCGCCGAAGGCCTCTCCCCGGCCGTCCAGCCCGCCGGCGTTGATGGCCTGGACGATGGCCTCGTACAGCTCGCCCAGTTCACGGCCCAGCTCGGCCACGCTCAGCCGGCCCCGCAGATCATCGCCGACCGTCCTGGTCCACTGAGCGAGGAACGCGTCGCGCTGCGCGGTCAGTGTCTCGACCAGAAGGTGCGTGTTGCTCTCAGTCGCCACGTCTTCCCCATCAAACACTTGATTGCATATGCCAGGGAGACGATACGACAAACCTATTTCACCAGCGGCAACACGGAGAGTTCCCGGAAGTCTGTGCGGCGCCCCGGCGTCTCACCGGTGTTCCTGAGGACCGTTCGTGGACGAGTCGCTCCCGTCCGGATCCCGTCGCATGCGGGGCAGGGCATCCCGCCCGTCGCCGCCGGCGTCGAACGCACCGGGGGCCGCCGACACCACCACGACCGCGTCCTGCGCCGCCCACACACGCCGCTCCGACTTGTCCGGGCACAGCCGGATGCCGTCGTCACCGCGCACGCCGCCCGGGTCGTACGCGCGGTAGCCGATCGCGCAGTCGCCGTGCCGCAGCGCGGACGCGGCCACCGTGGCGAAGGACGCCTCACGGCCGGGCAGCACATAGCGGCCGGCCGGACGCAGGTCCAGTGCGCCGCCCCGGGCGGCGAAGACCTCCTCGAACACCGGTGCCAGCGTGGGGTCCAGGGAGATCTGCGCCATCAGCAGAGCGGTGAGCTCCCCTCGCACCACCGCGTCGGACCGCGCGCCCAGCGGAGCCAGGGCCCGGCTGCGGTGGTCGCACAGCTCGGCCACCACCGGCAGCGCACAACCCGTCTCCTCCTCCCGTGCCCGCAGGACCAGCAGGGTCAGCAGGGTCCGGTCGTCGGGCCTCCCGGAACCGGCGGCCCCGTCCGGGCCCAGCACGATGACGCTGTCGTAGCCGCGCGTGTCGACGGTACGCAGGGTCTCGGGGCGGGCGAGGTCACCGACGCGGTGGGTGACGGTGAGCCGCCCCGTGGCCGGCAGGTCCTGGGGCGGTGTGCGGACGACCTGGTCGTCCGGACCGGTGACCACGTCCAGGACGGAACCCGGCCGGGCGGTCCGGCGCAGGATGTCCACGATCAGCGGCGCCCGCCGGTTCCAGCCCAGCAGCAGCACCCGTACGGGTTCTCCCGGGACCGGGACGAGCGGAGCCATGGCGGCCGGGTCGACGTGTCGCCGGCGGTCGACGGGCGGACGGGCGGTGCCGTCGTGTGCGACGACGACCAGCCGGTCTCCCGCCCCGAGGACGGTACCCGGCTCCGGTGTGAGACAGGGACGGCCGTCGGCCCGCAGGAACCCCACCACACAGACGCTCTCGAAGCGCAGCGCTGCCTCCGCGAAGGTGAGCCCCACCAGTTCCCCGACCGCGACCACGTGGAACTCGGCCCCCGCGACGTCGAGAAGGTCACGCAGCACAGCCGGGAGGCCCGGGCGGCGCGCCGACTGCACCAGCAGGCGCGCGGTCGTCAGGTCCGTCTCCAGAACGACCCCCCGCGCCCCGGCGGCCAGCCGCGCGGCCGGCAGATAGCGGCCGTCCCGCACTGCCGCCACCACCGGTGGCCCGTCCTGCGCACCGGTCAGCGACCTCAGCGCCAGCAGGACCCGTACCACCTCCGGATCGGCGTCGGTGTCCTCGGCCGGCAGCACCAGAACCGAACCGGCCGAGGCCGGGGCGACCAGTGCCAGAGCCCCGGGGTCCGTCAGCGATCCGGTACGGCAGACCAGCCGGGCCCGGCCCGCGCCCAGCGTGGCGGCGAGCGCACGCTCCATCTCGGTGGTGTCCCGGTCGGCGAGCACCGCCACCACTCCCCGCCCACTGCTCAGCTGCGCCGCGACCAGCTCCGCGACCACCGTGAACACCTGTTCCGACCAGCCCAGTACGACCGCGTGATCACGCTCCAGCACGGTAGAGCGCCCGCGGCGCAGTTCCGCCAGCCGTTCACCGAGCCCGGTGGTGATCACACCCACGAGCGTGGACACGCACAGCAGGGCGACCAGCCCGAGCACGACGGAGAGCAGCATCCGCAGCGGCGCGCCGGTCGCCACGCCCAGGCGCAGGGTCTCCGCGCTGACGCGCCACACCGCCGTGAGCCGGCCGGACAGGGTGCGCGGCGCGTTCGGGTCCATCCACACCAGCAGGGTGCTGACCGGCACGACGACCGCGAGACAGCTCAGGGCGAGCCAGAACAGCAGCCTTCCCGTGCTGCGGGCCAGCCTTCTGTCGAACACGTAGCGCGCCCGGTCCCGTAACGAACTCCGCCTGCACCCCCGCACATCCGCCCCCTCACTGTCCGCCCGTGGTCCGGCGGTCCCAGCGTGCGGGGGACGGCGCTCGCGACATGCCGTGCGACCACGCCATTCATCCTTTCGGGAGCGTTCTTCGGGGTCCGGGGCCGCGGGACCCCGCGTCCGGGCCGCGCCCCTCGCCGGCGAAGACGTCCGAACCGGCCGCCGGCCCGACGCGCCGCACGAACGAGGCGGCCACCGTCGCATGCGGTGAAGTCGCCCGGCGGGGGTACCGGCAGGACGACACGTGAGGCGAGCTGCCGGAAGGTGACGATGGGTTCGATACGTCAGTTGCGACGGCTGCGGGCCGTGTACGCGGGCGGTGTACTGGCCTGGACCTCCTGCCTGTTGCTGGGCATGGTCCGGGACGACGGGTCGGCACGGCAGACGGTGGTGCTGCTGGGCCTGCTCGCCGTCTTCCTGGTCCTGCTGCTGTGGTCGACCTGGTGCCTGTGGGAGGCCGGAGGGCACCCCTCGGTGGACCGGGCCGCGGTACGGCGGGCACAGGCGCCGGCCGGACCCGGCGGCGCGCCCTGACCCCGCACCCGCCGGCTCGGGCATCGCACGGCGCAAGCGTGGAAGAAGTGCCCCATGACTACTCCCACGGAACAGCAGAACGTCGCCGACTTCTACGACTTCGAGGCCGCCCTGACGAAGGAGGAACGCGAAGTCCTCCACCGGACCAGGGCGTTCATGCGGGAACAGGTCCGCCCGCTGGTGGCCGAGCACTGGGCCGCCGGCAGCTTCCCCGAGGAGCTGATCGGGCGGTTCCGTGAGAGTGGGCTGGCCGGGCTGGCGTACGAGGGCTACGGCGAACCGGGACCGGCCGCGAGCCATGTGCTGACGGGGATGATGGCCATGGAGATGAGCCGCGTCGACGCCTCCGTCGCCACCTTCTTCGGTGTGCACAACGGCCTCGCCATGTACGCGATCCAGGTCGGTGGCGACCAGGAGCAGCGTGACCGGTGGCTGCCGGCCATGGCGAGGATGGACACCATCGGGGCGTTCGCGCTCACGGAGCCGCTCGACGGTTCCGACATCGCGGCCGGCATGCGCACGACGGCGCGGCGCGAGGGCGACACCTGGGTGCTCGACGGTGCCAAACGCTGGATCGGCAACGCGACCTTCGCCGACCATGTCGTCGTGTGGGCCCGTGACGTCGCCGACGACCAGGTCAAGGGCTTCGTCGTCGGCAAGGGCACACCCGGGTTCACGGCCGAGAAGATCGCCCACAAGACGTCGCTGCGCATCGTCGAGAACGCGGACATCACCCTCACCGACGTCCGGGTGCCGGAAACCGACCGGCTGCAGAACGTGTCGTCGTTCCGGGACGTGGCCGAGATCCTGCGCGCCACGCGCAGTGGCGTCGCCTGGCAGGCGCTCGGCGTCATGATCGGGGCGTATGAACTGGCGCTTTCCTACGCCAAGGAGAGGGAGCAGTTCGGCCGTCCGCTCGCGGGGTTCCAGCTCGTGCAGGACCTCCTGGTCAAGAGCCTGGGAAACATCACGTCGAGTTGGGGGATGCTGCTCCAGCTCGCCCGGCTGCAGGACGCCGGGGTGTTCCGGGACGAGCACTCGTCCCTGGCCAAGGCGCACGTCACCGGCCGCATGCGCGAAGTCGTCGCCTGGGCCCGGGAGATATTCGGGGGCAACGGCATCGTCCTGGACTACGACGTGGCGCGCTTCTTCGCGGACGCGGAGGCCATCTACTCCTTCGAAGGCACCCGGGAGATGAACACCCTGATCGTCGGAAAGGCGATCACCGGTGAGAGCGCCTTCGTCTGACGGGCGGCGACCCGGCCGGGGCATGACCCGGCCGGGGCATGACCCCGGGCATGCGGACACCGGCACCCGGAGGCCCAACTTCCGTCTATCTGCGCCACTTTGGGCACTTGTGCGGGCGCTCCCGGGGTATCCGCCGGGCACAGCATGACGGAAACGGCAGACGGAGGAGGGGCCGGCGTGCCTCAGCGAGAACCCTTGCAGGACCAGGGAATCGGGGACTTGGAGCCCGGCACGGGACAACGCGAGCAGTTGCGCGCACGGGTCGGGGACATCGCGTGGACCAGTCTGTGCGTGGTGCTGGCGGTCTGGGCGGTGCTGGAGTCCATCGGCTCCCTGAACGGATCGGCGCGCTGGGCCTACGCGGGTGTGGCGTGGATCCTGCTGGGCGCGGCCCTCGTGACGCGCGTGTCGGCCGTCCGGCGCCGGTCACGGGTGTGACCCGGGGAGGTTGGTCATGGAACGCGTAGGTGCCTTTCTCGGCCGGCACGTGTGGCTGCAGCTGGTCCTCTCCGTCCTCGCCGCCAGCGCTCTGGTCATGCTCCTGTTCCCGGGGCGGTCCGTTCTGTCGGTCCTGGTGCGCACGACGGTCACCTCTCTCGGCGCGATCGGCCTGTTCCTCGCCCGGCGGCGCCGGGAGAAGCGTGCCGCCGGCGGTTCGGCGGACGATCTCGTGGCGCTGGAGCTCAAACTGCGCCATGGTGAGGTACCGACGGCGCCGAAGGAGCGTGCGGCCATGGGCGACCTCGTGGCACAGCGCCTTCGCCGCACGCGCCACCGGGTGGCCGCCCTGGTCGGCCTGGCGGTGCTGTTCACCGCTGTCACCGCACTGATGGCGCTGACCGGGACGGTGCGCCAGGCGATCGGATACGCGGTCCTCACCGTGGTGTTCGTGGGCTGGAGCATCCTTGGCAGCAATGTGCAGCACCGGCGCCTGTGCGCCATGCGCGCCGCCCTGCGGGACGAGGGGCCGGTCCGGACGGCCCGACAGCGATGACCCGACGGCACGGCAGGGCTGCCTGGTCGGCTGCCCGCCGGCCCGCCGCCGGTGACCGTGTCCGCCCGTCCCGGCCGCGGCGCCGTCGCCCCGAGCGGTAGCGGTAGCGGTGCCGGTGTCCGCGCGCCCGCCCGCACCCGTCCTCCCGGGACGCCCCGGTGACACGGGCGTCGCCCGCGGTGGTGATGCCGGGACCGGGCTCGTACCCCGACCGGATCGTCCACCGGCCGGTTACGAAGACGCCGGGGACCGCCCGGCGACCGGGCCCGCGGTCCACGGCTTCACCCGGCCGCCCGACCACCGGCGGCCACGCGCCGGACCACCGGCCGCCACGACTCCAACGACCCCACCGGCAAGCCCACCACCTTCCCCGCGTCGTCCGCCCTGCGCAGGGCGATCGCCGCGGGGAAGTCCGGGTGGGCCTCGAAGTCCGCCGCCTCCTCGGGAGACATCGGGCCGCCCTGGCAGCCGAGCGTGCGGGCGCTCTCCGGTGAGAGCACCAGCCGCGGGTCGGCGGCGGCCAGATAGCGTTTGGCCGGGATGTGCGCGGCGACCAGGCGGGCGACCCTCGGCCCGAGCAGACCTTCGACCGCCTCGGCGGCGTGTCCGCCGTGTGCCGCCTCGTCGGCGGGCACCAGGTAGTGGCCGATGTCGTGGACGAGTCCGGCCACGTGCAGTTCCTCGTCCTCCGGGTGACGTTCGGCCAGCAGGGCCGCCACCTGGAGCCCGTGATCGAGGATGTCCACAGGATCACCGGAGCGGTCCGGGGTGTCCCAGACGTCCTCGCAGTCGGCCAGCAGCGCCATGAGCGCGTCCACGGACGGTATTCGGTCGTGCGTCATACGGCCACGCTGCCGCAGTCGGGCGAACGACGGATGTCGGCGGGCCGTACGGGCGGCGGCCCGGCGGTCGGCCCCCCGCACCCTCGTCGCCGTAGCGCTGCACCGACGCGCGGAACCCGTGGCCGGGTGTCCTCCCGGGCGCCGGAGGCGACGAGGCGGTGGCGTCACCGCGCCGGCAGCAGCACTCCGGGATTGAGGATCCCGGCCGGGTCCAGGGCCGTCTTGGCGGCGGACAGCGCGGCGGCGAAGGGGCCGGGGCGCTGGCGGTCGTACCAGGGGCGGTGGTCGCGGCCGACCGCGTGGTGGTGGGTGATCGTGCCGCCGGACGTCTCGATCGCCTCGGACACGGCGGCCTTGATGTGGTCCCACTGCGCCACCATGCCGCCCCAGCGGCCGGGTGCGTACACGCCGAAGTACGGGGCGGGCCCGTCGGGATAGACGTGGGTGAACCGGCAGGTGACCACCCCGGTGCCGGTGGTCTCGCGCATGGCCTGCCGCGCCGCCTCGGTGACCGCCCGGTGGAGTGTCTCGAAGGTGTCCCAGGTGCACGCCGTCTCGAACGTCTCGGCGATCACCGAGTGACGGGCGAGCGCGTCACGCTGGTAGGGCATCCGCAGGAACGCCGAACGCCAGGTGTCCACGGCGGACCCTCCGGCCGTGCCCTCTCCCGGCCCGCTCCCGGAGGGCGCGCCGGATGCCGCGCGGGTGTCGGCGGACGCCTCTCCGCCGTGGTCGCGGCACAGCTCCAGGGCTCGTTCCAGGCTGCGGTGCACCGGATGCGCGGCGGACTCGAAGCCGAGGACGAGTACGCCGCCGCCCACGCTGACGCCCGCGTTGAGCAGTGCCTCCGACGCGTCCAGGAGCCGGCAGTTCGCCGGGTTCAGGCCGCTCTGCGCGATGGCCCGGGTGGCCGCCACGGCCGCCGCGTAGTCATCGAACCGCACCGACGCCCGGGCGCGCCATCGAGGCCGGTCCTGGAGACGCATCCACGCCTCGGTGATGACGCCCAGCGTGCCCTCGCTGCCCAGGAAGAGCCGGTCCGGTGACGGCCCCGCGCCCGATCCCGGCAACCGTCGGGACGCGCTGACCCCGCTCGGCGTGACGACCCGCATCGACTCGACGAGGTCGTCGATGCGGGTGTACAGCGTCGCGTAGTGGCCGCCCGCCCGTGTGGCGAGCCAGCCGCCGAGCGTGGAGAACTCGAAGGACTGCGGGAAATGACGCAGGGTCAGGCCGTGCGGCCTGAGCTGGTCCTCCAGGCGCGGGCCGAAGACGCCGGCCTGGATCCGCGCGGCCCGGCTCGTGCTGTCGACCTCCAGGACCCGGTCCATGCGCTCCAGATCCACGGTGACCACGGCGGGGTGGTCTTCGCACCGCGGTTCCACACCGCCGACCACCGAGCTGCCGCCGCCGTAGGGGATCACCGCGATGCCCGCACGGCCGCACCAGTCGAGGAGGTCGGTCACGTCGCGTTCGTCGCGGGGCCGCGCGACCAGGTCCGGTACATGGCGCAGATCCCCCTGCAGGTTGCGCACCACGTCCCGGAACGCCTTGCCGTGCGCGTGCGCGGCACGGTCGGCCGGTTCGGCGGAGCACAGGGCGGCGAGCGAGACGGGCGGGGTCACCCGGGGAGCGGGAAGGCCGAGCGAGGCGATGCCGGGCGGCTCGTGACCGGCCAGGTCGCCGGGCACGAGCGCCCGCACGCGGTTCAGCAGCGCCCGCAGTTCGGCTCCGTCCACCGCGTCCTCGACATTTCCCCAGCCCCACCACGACCGCGTCATGACGCCGCACCCCCTTGAATTGACCCTCGGGTAAATTACCGATGGGTCACATGGTGGAGTACGCTCACCCTCATGGGCAAGGCCGGAACGAAGGGCGTCTCCCGCGCGGACCGGGAGCGGCAGATCATCGACGTGGCCGTGGAGGAGTTCGGCACCCACGGCTACGCAGGCGTGTCGGTCGCCGCCGTCGCACGGCGCGCGGGAATCTCCAAACCTCTGGTCTACAGCTACTTCGACACCAAGGACGGCCTCTACCTCGCCTGCGTCCACCGGGTCGGCGCCCTGCTGGTGGACGCCGTGGCCGCCGCCCGGTCCCGCAGCGGCTCGACGGACCACGCGCTGGACACCCTCCACGCGATCTTCGCCACGGTCGAACGGCACCGGCACGCCTGGTCCGTCCTCTACGACCCCGCCCTGCCGCCGGACGGTGAGCTGCGCGACGCCGTTCGCCGCTTCCGCGGGCGCCTCGCCGCCATGGGCGCCGCCGGTGCCGCCCGGCTCCTCACCGGCGCCGGACACGACGACCCCCTCGACCACCAACTCCTCAACGAGGTCTGGCAGTACGCCGTGACCGCCGTCATGCGCTGGTGGTCGGACCATCCGGACCAGAGCGCGGCCGAGATGACGGCCCGCTGCGCGCGCCTCCTCACGGCGCTGGGCGACGGCTGACCCTTTATGTACCGTTATGCGCGAGCCGGCGCGCGCACCTGTACGCGGACCGTCACGTACACGTACACGTAGCCCGAGACGCGCACGGCCGCCAGGGCAGGAGGTCCGGTTCATGACGAGTTCCCCCGCGGGCGGGTCCGCGCCCGAAGAAGGCCGCTACGGCGAGGACCTGTTCGCACCGGAAGACCCGCGGGAAGCGGAGCGGATCGACGCCGCCGCGCTGGTCTACGACCCGGTGACCACCCGCCGGCTACGGGCCCTGGGCGTCGGGCCGGGCAGCCGCTGCCTGGAGGTGGGCGCCGGGACCGGAACGGTGGCACGGTGGCTGCTGGAGGAGGCGGGGGTCGACGAGGTGGTCGCCCTGGACCGGGACACCGGCGCGCTGGACGCCCTGCGAACGCCTCGGCTGCGGGTGATCACCGCCGATCTCACCGACGAGACCCTGCGCCCGGGCGGCTTCGACCTCATCCACGCCAGGTTCGTCCTCATGCACCTCCCCCAGCGGCGCCGGATCATCACGCGGCTCGCGGGGTGGCTCAACCCCGGCGGCCGGCTGGTACTGGGCGACGCCCTGGAGGTACCGGACGCCCTGGACTCCTCGTCCGCGTACCGGCGCACCATGGACGCCATGTGGCGGGCGCTGCGGTCGACGATCGGCACCGACATCTCCCACGTCCCGGCGTACCCGCACTTCCTGAGAGAGGAGGGGCTGCACGACGTCGCCGCGGAACTGTTCAGCCCGCCGCTCGTGGCCGGCAGCCCCCTGGCCCTGTTCTGGGCCGAGACATGGAGCCGGATGCGCCCCGCTCTGGAGGCGACCGGCCAGGTGGACGCGGCGGTCGTCGACGAGGCGCTCGCGTACCTGGCCTCACCCCGGCTCGCCGAACTCGGACCCGGCATGGCGATGGCCTGGGGGCAGCGGGACTGAGGCCCGCGGGAGAGCGGACCGGCCGCGCACGGCACGTTCTTAGAAGTCTCTTATCCCGCGTCACCACAGTGGCCGGCCATGAGGACGAGGAAGATCAGGAACACCAGGAAGAAGATCATCGCGCTGGGCGGTGCGCTCACGGTGGTCGGTGTCGTGGGCACGGCCACCGCGTTCGGTACGGGCCCCGGCGGCCGTCCGCATGTCGAGGCGCACGGGGGTCAGGTGACCGTTCCCGTCGCCGGCGGACGCGCGGTGGTGGACACCGCGACGCTGTCCGTACGCGCCCGGGCCGACGACGGCCGCACCTGGCAGCTCTCCGCGCCCGCGGCCGGCGGACTCGGCCCCGCCGGGAAGGTGTCGGTGCACGGCGGCAGGGCGACCTGGCGGTACGCGGCGAAAGGGCTGACGGTCACCGCGTCCGCGCGCGAAGGGCGGCTGGCGGTGTCCGTGCACTCGGCCGGGCGGTCCGGGTCCACCCTGACCTGGCCGGTGACCGGCGGCGACCCGGCCACGAGGGACGTGCAGGTGCCGCGCGGTGAGGGTCTGTCGGTGCCGGTCGCCGACCGGTGGTGGAACTCGGCGCGGGCGGGGCTCGCCGGCTCGGAGGCGGGCATGGCCGACGGCCTGACGATGCCGTTCTGGGGCACGAGCCTGTCGGGACGGCACGGCGCGAGCTACATCGCCGAGACCGACATCGGGACCACGCTGAAGTTCGTCTCCGCCGCCGGCCGGCTGCACACCGAGACCGAGCACGCGTTCTCGGCGCGTGAGGGCACGGCGGACTACAGGGTGACCTTCGCACTCACCGACGGCTCGCCGGTGGCCGCGGCCCGCGACTACCGCGCCTGGCTGACCACGCACGGCGGCATCACCACCCTGCGCGAGAAGATCGCCCGGAACCCGGACGTCGGCAAGCTGGTGGGCGCCTTCCACGCCTACACCTGGGGCCGGGCGCGGACCGCCGAGGGCGTCCGCCGGCTGCGGCAGCTCGGCATCGACCGGATGTGGCTCGGTTACGACGCCGACGGCTCCCCCATGGACGCCGAGGCGACGCACGCGGCCGAGCGGTCCGGCTACCTCGTGGGGCCGTACGACTCCTGGGCCAACGCCCAGGACCCCGGCTCGGCCGACACCTCGGTGTCGAAGTGGCCCGCCGGGGTGTGGCCGGACGCCTGCGTGCACGGACCTGACGGCAAGCCCGTCACCGGGTTCGGCGGGCGCGGCTGCTATGTCAGTTCCGAGGCGCTGCGGCGGGCCGAGCCCTCCCGGCACCTTCTCGCCGACCGGACCCGGGAGATGACCGCGAACGGTGCCGACAGCTACTTCCTCGACGTCGACGCCGCCGGCGAGCTGTTCACCGACCACACCCCCGCGCACCCGATGACCAAGGCCCGCGACCGCCGGAACCGGCTGGAGCGCATGGCCCGGCTGTCCGGCGACCGGAGGCTGGTGCTGGGGTCGGAGAGCGCCGGATCGTGGGCGAACGGCGTGCTGTCGTTCAGCCACGGCTCGGGCACGCCGGTCACCGACCGGCTGTGGGCGCTGGAGAGGGACCGCGCGACCTGGGGCGGCTACACGCCCGCCGGGGCGCCCGGCATCTACTTCAAGCCGGTTCGCCTCCCGGCCGACGTCGCCAAGGCGATGTACGACCCGAGGTACCGGGTGCCGCTCTACCAGACCGTGCTGCACGACTCGGTGATCAGCACCGAGCGCTGGGAACTGCCGTGGTCGAAGCTGCCGGACCAGAGCCGCACCCGCGCGCTGCTGGCGATGCTCTACAACGTGCCCCTCAATCTCGTGCTCGACCAGTTTGAACTCGACCGCCACGGCGAACGGATCGCACGGCTCCAGAAGTACTTCGCGCCCCTGCACAGGGCTGCGGCGACCGAGCCGATGACCGGCTTCCGCTGGCTGACGCCGGACCGCCGGGTCCAGCGGACGACCTTCGGCGACGGCGTGCTGACCGTGACTGCCAACTTCTCCGCCGTCACACACGACGGCCTGCCCGGCGGGTGCGTCACCGCGGCGATCAGGGGCGGCGAGGCCCGGCAGCTGTGCCCGGCCGGCCTGTGACGAGCCGGCACACCGCCTCACGGGGGTCCGACGGCTCCGGCTCGTCGGGCACCCGCGCTCGCGCCAGCCACTGCCGGTAGGCCGGAGCGTCACGGGCCACCGCCCAGTAGGCCTCCTGCAACTCGGGGTAGACGTCGTCCAGTTCGGACTCCGTGCGGGCGGCCAGCAGCAGCCGTACCCCGATCGGGTCGCCCTCCAGGGGGCGGATCGCGCAATCCGGCCGGGGATGGGCCGTCGGCTGGCTGACCGTGACCACCTCGCCGATGGCGGCCAGTGAATACGCGGTGAGGTAGTCGCCGTGCAGGATCTCGGAATCAAGGCCCGCCGCGCGGAGCACCCGGCACAGCGCGTCCCACTCGCCGTCGACCGTGGAGTCGACCATCCAGCGGTCGCCGGCGAGGTCCGACAGGCTGACCTGACGCCGTGACGCCGCCGGATGGTCCGCGGCGAGCGTGACGAACTGCGGTTCCCGCTCGACGAGCACGCGCAGGCGCAGGCCCGGCGGAACGCGCAGCGCACTTCCCTCGACCTCGTGCACGAAGGCCGTGTCGAGCCGGCCCGCGGCGACCATCTCCAGCAGGGCGTTGGCGGACCCGCTCATCCGCAGCGTCGGTTCGATGCGCGGCAGCCGTGCCCTCAGCAGCCGGAGCCAGCCCGGGATGGCCCGGCTCGCCGTGGCGCCGATGCGCAGCTGGAACCCGTCGGCGGCCCGGGCGGCGGCGGCCCTGGTCTCGGTCACGATCGCCGCCAGCTCCGCCACCAGCGGCCTGGCCCGGCTGAGCACGGCCAGCCCCAGCGGGGTGGGCCGGCAGCCGGTCCGGGCACGCACGAAGAGCTGGGCACCCAGCGTGCGCTCGATGCGCCGCAGCTGGGTACTCAACGAAGGCTGCGCCAGGCCGAGTTCGCGTGCCGCCTTGTGCACACTGCCGGTGTCCGCGATGGCGCAGAGAACGCGAAGGTGCCTCACCTCCAACTCCATGGAGGGAGCGTAGGACGGTGCGGGACACCACACCAGATGTTCAAGTTCCAACGAAAGCGGACGAAGTCGGTCGCTCCGCTCACGAGCCGGCCCCGCGCAGGGCGAGGCCCGGCAGCACGTCAGATACGGCCCTGGGTCCAGCGGGTGAGCGGCCCGTGCGTATGGCGCTCGGCCCGGCGCCCCCACGTGTACGACGCCGCGCTCAGCGCGGTGAGGCCCGCGCCCACACCGGCGGCGAGCATCTTGCGGTGGGCGACGACCGCCCAGGCCGTCTTGGCGGTGGCCGCGACCTGGCCCGACGCCGTGACGATCGCCTGACGCCCCGATTCGACACCCCGAGCCGCCGTGCGGGCCGCCGCACCGGTCGCCTCGGCCGCTCGTTCGGTCCCCGACTTCGCGGCGGACACCGCGTCGTCCGTACCCGCCACCGCCTTCTTCGCCGCGCGGCCGGCCGGTGCCGTCGCCTTGTCCGCCGCCCGCCTGGCCTTCGCGGCGGTGTCCTGCGCCGGCCCGGACTGCTTGCCCGTCTCGTTGTTCGTCTCAGTCATGGACTTCGCGTTGCCCGTGCCTCCCGGCGCAAACCTGCCCCGCCTCCGGGCCGTTGACCCTCAGCGATGTCCGTCCGGGTCGTCGGCGGATCCCGGCTCCGCCATCGAGCGGTGCATGGCGGCCTTGACGCTGTCCGGCAGGATCTTGTTCGCCAGACCCTGGGCCCTGGTCCTCAAGGAGCCGGTGACCTTCTTCGCGTGTCCGTGGACGATCGCGTCGAAGGCCTGGCGGGCCACGTCGTCCGGGTCGTCCTTGTCCGCGGTGCCGACTTTGGTGTCGCCCATGTCCGCCCGGCGGAAGAAGTCGGTGCCGGTCGGCCCGGGCAGGAACGCGGTGACGGTGACGTCCGTGTCCTTGAGCTCGTTGCGCAGCGCCTCGGAGAAGGACTGCACGAACGACTTCGAGGCGTTGTACACCGGCTGGAAGGGCCCCGGCATGGTGGCCGCGATGGAGGACGTGAACGCCAGCCGGCCCGAGCCGCGGCGGAGCATGTCACGCACCAGCGGCTTGGCGAGCCGCACCGTGGAGGTCACGTTCAGATCGATCACGGAGAGGTCGTCGTCCAGGTCCGTGTCCACGAAGGCCCCGCCCCGTCCCACCCCGGCATTGAGGACGGCGACGTCTATCTCCAGGGCGATGGTGGCCGCGACCAGCCGGTCCACGCCCGCCGCCGTCCGGAGATCGGCCTGTACGGCGCGGACCCCGGCGCCCGTCTCGCGCAGCAGCAGCGCGGCGTGCTCCAGGCGGTCGTCCTCCGCGTTGATCAGCAGATCGTAGCCGTGCTCGGCGAACTGCCTGGCCAGTGCGTATCCGATTCCGCTGGAGACCCCGGTCACCAGGGCAAGCGGCTTGTCGTCGTCCATATGGTCCGGAGTAACCACCGTCGCCTGCGCCCAACCGTGCGGGACGCGGGAGTCTTCCTTCGCCACGGGCCTCCGTACCACCTCGCCCCGCGCCGGCCGGGCCGACCGCCCCCGCGCGCGGGCTGCGCGCCGTCAGTCCCGGTCCAGGCGTGACATGGCCGCGTCGCGGCGTCAGCGCTCGCCCGTCTCACGAGGCACCGCCCTGCTCTCCGCAGCGGCGGTATGTGTGCCCCGTCCGCACAGGGGAACCTGTCCCGCCCGGGTGCGCACGGTGAGAGGAGGCCGGGTGACAGCCTCGACGTCAGCCGCGGGCGGTCCGGAGCCGGCTGCCCGGGAGGACGGGTACGAGCCGGATCCGAACCGCTGGCATGCCCTGTGGGTGACGCTGGTCGCCGGGTTCATGAGCCTGCTCGACGTCACCATCGTGGCGGTCGCCCTGCCCACCATCCAGCGCGAGCTGCACGCCTCCCCCGCGCAGGTGCAGTGGGTGGTCTCCGGCTACGCCCTCACCTTCGCGCTCGCCCTCGTCACCGCCGGCCGTCTCGGTGACGCCCTGGACCGGCGCCGTATCTTCCTGCTGGCCCTCAGCGCCTTCGTCGTCTTCAGCGCGGCGTGCGGAGCGGCCCCGGACATCACGCTGCTGGTGGTGGCCCGCCTCGCCCAGGGTCTCGCGGCCGGTTTCATGGCGCCCCAGAACTCCGCGCTCATCCAGCAGATGTTCCGCGGCGCCGAGCGCGGTCGCGCCTTCGGCTTCTTCGGCGCCACCGTCGGCATCTCCTCCGCCGCCGGCCCCATCACCGGCGGTGCCATCCTCGCGCTCGCCTCCGGCGCCCAGGGCTGGCGGTGGATCTTCTACGTCAACGTCCCCATCGGCATCCTCGCCGTGCTCCTCGGCCGCCGGCTGCTCCCGCGCGTCCGCCGCTCCGGGCGGGGCAGCGTGGACGTGGTCGGCGTGCTGCTCCTCGGCCTCGGCGTCCTCGCGCTCATGTATCCGCTGGTACAGGCCGAATCCGGCGGCCTCGGCCGCCTTTGGTGGCTGTTCGTCGTCGGCGCGGCGCTCCTCGCCGTCTTCACCCGATGGCAGCGACGCCTCGTCACCCGGGGTGCCCAGCCGCTGCTCGACCCGCGCCTGTTCACCACCGTGCGCGGCTACGCCGTCGGCGCCGGCATCGGCACGCTGTACTTCATCGGCTTCAGCGGTGTCTGGCTGGTCTTCGCCCTCTTATACCAGCGCGGCCTCGGCTTCTCCCCGCTGCGCTCCGGGCTCGCCGTGACACCCTTCGCCCTCGGCTCGGCGAGCGCGGCCGTGCTGTCCGGCCGGCTGGTGGAGCGGTACGGCCGCCTGCTCACCGTGTGCGGACTCGCGGGTGTGGTCGTCGGCCTGGGCGGCACGGCGCTGCTGCTCCGTTTCGCGCCCCTGCCCATCGCTCCCTGGGTCGCGGCCCCGGTGCTCTTCCTCGGCGGCATCGGCAGCGGCTTCGTGGTGTCCCCCAACATCACCATGACCCTGCGGGACGTCCCCGTGCGCATGGCGGGCGCGGCGGGCGGCGCCCTGCAGACGGGGCAGCGGCTGGGCGCCGCGCTGGGGACCGCCGCCCTGCCCGGCCTCTTCTACCTGGTGCTCGGCAGGAGCCACGACTACCGCGGCGCGCTCGTCACCGCGCTGGGCGCCGGCCTCGTCGGCATGGTGGCGTCCCTGGCTCTGGCGACGTTCGACTGGCAGCGCGACCGGCGGTCGCACAAGCGGCACCGCAAGTGCCCCGACGAGATCGCCAACGACCCCGTGCACGCCCGGCAGACCTGACCGGCCCCGACGCGCCCTGCTGGTCGGACGGCAGGGCCATCAGGGTGGCCCGAAGCCGTGTCGGGACGGGGGGCGTGAGCGCGTTGGCCATGCTGGGCCGGGAGCGGCACCCCTCGCGGCGACAAGGAGCACGGCATGCCGACGGATTCCCTGGAACGATTCCTGGCGGCGCTGGACCCCCACCACCGGGAGGCCGTGGCCGCGAGGCCGCGGGAGGAGCAGGCGCAGCTCGCGGCGGCCTGGGAGCGGGAGCTGGAGGCGGACGACGAGCTGGACACCCTCGACGAGCTGTCCCCGCCGGCGGCCGAGGCCGAGGCAGCCCGCCGCGTCATGGAACGCGGCACCGACTAGAGACAGGCCGCTCGGGGCCGTAGGGTCGTGTACGTGACACTCTCCACACGAGAACGAGAGCAGTTTCTGGCGGAACCTCACATCGGCGCGCTGTCGGTGGCCGAAGGGCCGGACCGCGCCCCGTTGACCGTTCCCATCTGGTACCAGTACACGCCGGGCGGCGAGTTGTGGGTGCGCACCGGGCGCGATTCCCGGAAGGCCCGGGCGATCCGCTCCGCGGGCCGCTTCAGCCTGATGGTGCAGCGCACGGAACCGACCGTGCGCTACGTGTCGGTGGAGGGACCGGTGGTCAGAACCGCCCCCGACAGCCGCGAACTGTCCTGGGAGATGGCCGCGCGCTACCTTCCCGAGGACAAGGTCGCCGCCTTCGTGGAATACGACCGGACCCGGTTCCCCGAGCACTTCGTCGTCTACCTGCGCCCCGAACACTGGGTCTCCTCCGACCTGGGAGCCTTCTGAGCGGTCAGAGCGCGTAGCGGCCCGGGGCGAACAGATGGAGGTGGTCGCGCACCTGTCCCGACGAACGAGATCACCGCGTCGGGCACCCACCCGCACCGATCACGACGGAGAGCGGAGTTTCCATGCCCGGCACGGTCCCGGGCCGTTCCAAGAGACTTCCAAGAGGGCTCTTTGGCAGGCTGGGCCCATGAACACCGCAGCTCAGGACCCCGCACCCGGCGTCGCCGCACGGGTGCTCGTCGTCGACGACGACCCGGAGGTACGCGCCGCCCTGGAGGACGGACTGACCCTGGAGGGCTTCACCGTCCAGGGCGCGGCGGACGGCCACGCCGCTCTGGCGGCGGTGGCGGACTGGGAGCCGGACGCCCTGGTGCTGGACGTGATGATGCCGGTGGTGGACGGGCTGGCCGTGTGCCGGCGGCTGCGGGCGCTGGGCGACCGTACCCCGATCCTGGTGCTGACCGCGCTGGACGCGGTCAGCGACCGGGTGGACGGGCTGGACGCGGGCGCGGACGACTACCTGGTGAAGCCGTTCTCGCTGGTCGAGCTGGCGGCGCGGCTGCGGGCCCTGCTGCGCCGGGCCGGTCCCGGCGAGCCGCCCCGGCCGGGCTGTCTGCGCTTCGGCGACCTGGTCGCCGACCCCGAGAGCCGTACGGCGGTGCGGGCGGGGCGGCGACTGGAGTTCACCCGTACCGAGTGGGCCCTGCTCGACCTGTTGCTGCGTCACCCCGGCCAGGTGCTGGAACGGGAGACGATCATGCGCTGGGTGTGGGGCCGGGATCTCGGTCCGGACTCCAACTCGCTTGCCGTCTACGTCGGGTACCTGCGCCGCAAGCTGGAGGCGGGCGGCGCCTCCCGCCTCGTCCACACGGTGCACGGCATGGGCTACCTGCTGGACGAGCGATGACCCGGCCCCGCCGGCACCGCCGCCCGCCGCTGCGGCGCCGGCTGGCCGTCACGGCGTCGGCCGCTGTCGCGGGCGTGGCCCTGGCCGTGTGCGCGGGCGCCTACGCCGTCACCGTCTACACCCTGCACCGCCAGTTCGACCTGCAGCTGACGCAGGCGGCGACCCTGGCGGTCCGGCAGTACCGGCAGCAGGGGCCGGGAGTGCAGGCCGGCGAGTGCCGGTACCTGGCCGCGCCCGCCTGCGCCCAGCTCGTGCCGGTGTCGGCGTCGGACGATCCGCGTGACGGCTATCTGCTGCCCGTAACCGACGCGGTGCGCCAGGTGGCCGGCCGGCAGCGGGCGCCCTACTACAGCACGGCCTCGGTCGCCGGTCAGCCGGTGCGGGTGCTCACCACGGCCGCCGGCAAAGGGGAGGCCATGCAGGTGGCGCTGCGGTCCGACGGGGTCCGGCGGGCCGAGCGCCAGGCGGCCGGGCTGCTTGCCGTGATCGGTGGGGCCGGTGTGCCGGTGGCGGCGCTGCTGGGCTACTGGGTGTCCCGCTCGGGGCTGGCACCGGTGGCCCGGCTGACCGCGACGGCGGAGCGGATCACCGCCACGCGCGATGCCGGGCACCGGATCGAGCTGCCGGCGGAACGGCGCGGCCGGGAGGACGAGATCACCCGCCTCGCGGTCAGTTTCAACACCATGCTCGACGCCCTGGAGGAGTCCCTCGCCGCGCAGCGGCGTCTGGTCGCCGACGCCTCGCACGAACTGCGCACCCCGCTGACGGCGTTGCGCGCCAACGCGGAGATCCTGCTGCGCTCGGAGCAGCTGACCACACGTCAGCGGGAGCGGGCGACGGGCGCGCTCACCCGCCAGCTGCGGGAGGTGACCACTCTGGTCAACGATCTGATCGACCTGGCCCGCGACGAGGAGCCGCGGCAGGCCCTCGAACCGGTGCGGCCGGCGGCCCTCCTGGAGCACGCCGTGGCCGCCGCCCGCGACCACTGGCCGCACGTCGGCTTCCTTCTGGACATCGGCCCGGCGGGCGAGTCCGCCCTGGCCGCCGCCGTTCCGAACCGGCTGACGAGGCTGTTCTCCAATCTGCTGGACAACGCGGCCAAGTTCTCCCCGCCGGGCGGCCAGGTCGAGGTCGCCGCGGTCCGGTCGGCCGACGGCAGGCGGCTGGAGATCACGGTCCGCGACCACGGCCCCGGTATCGACCGCGCCGACCTGCCCCATGTCTTCGACCGCTTCTACCGGGCCAGGACCGCTCGTGCCCTCCCCGGCTCCGGCCTGGGGCTGGCCATGGCCCGCCAGATCGCGCACACCCACCACGCCGCGCTGACGGCTCACCAGGCAGCGGGCGGGGGCGCGCTGTTCCGGGTGGTGCTGCCGGTCGAAGCGCCCCCGGCAGGCTGAGACCGACCGGCCGTTTAGAGCCGTCGGCGGTCCGGTGTGCCGTGCCGTACCCGCCTTTCGCCGGACGGACCCGGCTACGGGCGGTCAGGGTGCCCAGGGGGCTTCGACGGCCCAGGTGGTGTCCTCGGTGAAGGTGGCCGGGTTGTCCCAGGTGTGCGGGCCGCCCGCCTGCGCCAGCCACAGTTCGGCGTTGATGTGCCGCAGGTACTGGCCGGGGAAGCCGGACGCGGACAGCCTGATGCCGCCGTCGCCCCGGACCGGGCACCAGGTCGCGTCCGCCTTGTACAGCGCGGAGCCGTCGCCCGGCTCGCGGCGGACCCGGAAGTCGCGGTGCCGCAGGTATTCACCCGGGTAGTTGCGGGACTCGAAGGAGTAGCAGAGCCTGTTCGCCAGGCCCGGCGTCACCTTCCAGGTGGCGTCCTGCTTCAGCAGGTCGCTGCTGCCGGAGCCGACCACCTCGGTGTAGCCGAGCCCGTCGGAGTGGCGGATGTAGCGGTCGGTGTGGCCGGGTGTGGTGACGCGGATCGACACGTACTGCTCCAGCGGCAGCTTCACCGGTGGGCCGAGGGTACGGGAGGCGGCGACGAGGGCCTGGTTGGCGGCGCGGACGCGGGCCTCGTCGACCTTGACGACCTGGCGGTCGTAGGTCATCAGCCCGTTGGTCTCGTTCTCGACGTCGGTGATCTGCGTGTAGACGGAGGCGGAGAGACCGCCGGCGGGCATGGCGTTCTCCCGGATGCCGTCGAGCAGACCGACGAGCCGGTCGTTCAGCGCTGCCGGGCTCGGCTGGTCCTCGTAGCTGAAGCCGCCGCCCGGGTACCACTCGTGGCCGGGGACGCGATAGCCGAGGCCGCCGTACTCCCCCAGCACCGAAGCGCGCACCGGTTCCGTGGGCGTGTTGCCCGGCCCGACGTAGGTGTGGTTGTCGATGACGTCACCGTTGCCGCCGTCCTGGGCACCGCAGCAGTTGACCCCGCTCATGTTGTCGACGAGGCGCGAGGGGTCGTACGCCTTGACCATGCCGGCGATGCGTGCCTGGTCGTACTGGCCCCAGCCCTCGTTCTGGTCGACCCACTGGATGAGGGCGGGCGAGCTGCGGTGCTGGTCGATGACGGCGCGGTACTCGCTCTCCCACTGGGCGCGTGCCGTGCCGTCCGGCGTCCTGCCGCTGTCCATGGACGGCATGTCCTGCCACACCAGCAGGCCGAGCCGGTCCGCCCAGTAGAACCAGCGCTGCGGTTCCACCTTGATGTGCTTGCGCACCATGTTGAAGCCGAGGTCCTTGTGTTTGCCCAGGTCGAACTTCAGGGCCTCGTCGGTGGGGGCGGTGTAGAGGCCGTCGGGCCAGAATCCCTGGTCGAGGGTGCCGGTCTGGAACACGAACCGTCCGTTGAGGACCGGTCGCCGCACGCCGTCGACGTCCTTCACCGCGATCGAGCGCATGCCGGTGTAGCCGCCGACCGTGTCCCTGCCCGGGCTCCCGGTCAGCCGGGCCGTGACGTCGTACAGGAACGGGTCGTCGGGCGACCACAGGCGGGCGTTCGGCACCGGTACGGCGAACTCGGTGCCGACCGTTCCGGTGGCGCTGCCGACCGTCGTGCCCTGGCCCGAGACGCTGACCGTCACGGCGGCGCCGTCGGCTCCGGTGCCGCGCACGGTCACGTGCAGGGTGTCGTCCTCCAGGTGCGGGACCATGTCGAGCCGGGTGATGTGCCCCGCCGCCGTGGGTTCCAGCCAGACGGTCTGCCAGATGCCGGAGGAGGCGGTGTAGACGATGCTGTGGCCGGAGTGCGGGGTGACGTCCTGGATGCGCTGCTTGCCGATGGCCTGGCCGCCGGTCTCCGTCGGGTCGTACACGGACACGACGAGGGTGTTGGTGCCGCCGTTCAGCAGGGGTGTGATGTCGTACGAGAAGGCGTCGTAGCCGCCGCGGTGCACCGCTCCCGCCTGTCTGCCGTTGACCAGGACGGTCGTCTCCCAGTCGGAGGCACCGAAGTTGAGCTGGACGCGTCGGCCGCCCCAGCCCGCGGGCACGGTGAAGGTGCGCTTGTACCAGAGCCGGTCGTTGCCGGTGATCTTGCGCTGGATGCCGGAGAGCGCGGATTCCGGCACGAACGGTACGCGGATGCGTTCGCCGAACGTCGTCGGCTGCGCGGCGTCGCGGGCGGTGACGGCGAAGTCCCAGATGCCGTTGAGGTTGGCCCAGTCGGGCCGGGTGAGCTGCGGCCGGGGGTACTCCGGCAGGGGGTGGTCCACGGGGACCCGGTCCGTCCAGGGGGTGGTCATCGGGGCCGGCCGGGGCGTCCAGGACGTGGCGGCCCGGGAGGGGGACGTGCCGGCTGCCAGGAGGGTGGTGAGGGCCAGCGTCGTCACCACGAGGGCGGTCAGGAGGTGCCGGAGGGCCTGTCCTGGCCGGGAGGGTGCGAGGGGACTGCGCGGGGGGAGTGTCGGCACGGGGTCTGCTCCAGGGTTCGGGCGATGCCACGGGCGGGGGTTCCGCGCCGTATGCACGGAACCCCTGGCGCGACCGCGGGTGGTCGGGGCGTTGCGCGGTCAGCCGGTGTAGGTGTGCAGGGTCAGGCCGTAGCGGTTGAGGATCTCGTTGACCGGCTGGAACCAGGTCTCGCCGCCGCCGGAGCAGTTGCCCCAGCCGCCGGAGGTGACGCCCTGTGCCTGGTCGCCGGTGATGAAGGAGCCGCCGGAGTCGCCGGGTTCGGCGCAGGCGCTCGTCTTCGTCAGTTCGTGCACCGCGCCCTGGCTGTAGTTGACGGTCTCGTTGAGCGCGAGCACCGTCCCGCAGTGCCAGTGGGACGTCGATCCCGAGCGGCAGACGGAGGAGCCGACGGGTGCCACGGCCGAGCCGCGCACGAGCTGGTCGGGCACCGTGCCCCAGCCCAGGACGACCGGCACCGTCCACCAGCCGCTGCCCACGCTGACCCAGGCGTAGTCGTTGTCCGGGAACGAGGAGCCCTGGAAGGTGCCGATGTAGGAGCCGTCCCAGCCGCTGACCCCGGCGCCCGGCTGCGCGCAGTGCCCGGCGGTGACGAAGCCGCCGTACACCGAGAAGCCTATGGAGCAGCGGACGTTGCCGGTGTAGTAGGGATCGCCGCCGACCGTGCCCGCGGCGAAGGTCCGCGGGGCGGCGGAGACGGTCCTGACGGTGACGGCGCCCGCCTTCCGGGCCTGGTCGAGGAACCGTCGGACATCGTTGTCAGAGCGGTGACGCCGGACCACGTCGACGACGACCGTGTTGGCCACCGGGTCGACGTGCCAGCCGCTCACTCCGGACGGGGCGGAGAGCCGGTCGATGCGCGTCTTGACGGCGTCCAGCTGCCTGGCGGTGTGCCCCGCCGTGCGGATCTCGGCCCCGTACGCCCGGAGCGCGCGGCGCGTGTCCGGTGAGGCGTCCGGGGTGACCGCCACCGTCAGGCGCCCCCGCGCGGCGTCGAACCAGGAGCCCGCGTAGGCGTTCCCGGCGGCCCGGCGGGCCTTGGGTGTGACAGCCGCGGCGGTGCGCTCGGCGGCGATCCGCGACTCGGCCTGCTTCCGCGTGAGGCCGAGATCGCGCTGCATGGCGGTCACGACGCCGTCGGACGCCGGTTCGACGGACGCGGCGGTCACGGAGGGCCCTGCGGATCCGGGTGCCCGGCCGGCCGCCGCCGCAGGGAGCGTTCCGGCCATGCCCGGTCCGCCGAGGAACAGCAGCGCGGACAGCGCGGCGAACGTGAGTCTCTTGCGTCTCATGGGAGTTGTCCTTCGTCGTTCCAGTGGTGGGGCGGAACAGCCGAATACTGAGAGCGCTCTCATCTGTGGCGGGGCAGAGCCTAGACCTCCCGACGCGTCAGGTCCATGCCAATGCGAGAATCCCTGCCCCGGCTTTCGGGGGCGATCAGTGGTGCGTCACCCCGGTCACCGGGCTAGGGTGTCCCGGCGTGAACGCGGATCGCTGGCTGGCAGACACCCGAACGTCCTACGACACAGTCGCGGTCAGCTACGCCGACCGCATGCGCGATGCGCTCGACGCGGAACCGTACCTCCGAGCGTGCCTGGCGCTGTTCGCCGGATCGGTACGCGCCGCCGGCGGCGGCCCGGTCGCGGACGTGGGCTGCGGCCCCGGGCACGTCACCGCGCATCTGAGCCGGCTGGGTGTGGACGCTTTCGGGATCGACATCTCCCCGGGGATGATCGAGGTGGCCCGGCGCGACCACCCGGGGCTGCGGTTCGAGGTGGGCTCGATGACGGACCTCGGCCTCGCCGACGCCTCGGTCGCCGGCCTGCTCGCCTTCTGGTCGCTGATCCACGTCCCCGACGCCGCCGTCCCCGCGGTCCTCGGTCATTTCCGGCGGGTGTTGCGCCCCGGGGGACCGCTGCTGCTCGGCTTTCACGTCGGCGACGAGACGCGGCGGAAGACGGAGGGCTACGGCGGCCACCCGATGAACGTCCACGTGCACCTCCGCCGGCCCGACCGGGTGGCGGCCCGGCTGGGCGACGCCGGGTTCACCGTCGAGGCCCAGCTGGTGCTCGACCTGGACGAACGCGTCCCGGGGGCGGTCCTGTTCGGGCGCCGGTAGGCGTCTTCAGCCGGCCTGGGCGAGCAGGTCCCGCGACAGCGTCCACAGGCGTCGCGCGAAGTCCGGGTCGACGGCGTACCGGGCGACGCCGTGCGGCGTGCCGGTGCGCCGGCCGACGGCCTCGGTCTCGGTCTCGGCCTCGGTCTCGGTCTCGGTCTCGTCGCAGTCGACGAGGCACCGCCCGCCGACTCCGTCGAGGAGGGTGGAGGTCGCGAGGAGAACGGACGTCGCGGCGCCTTGCCCGACGCTCTTGGCGAACCCGGCCGGGACCCTGCCGCCGCCCCGGCCGCCGGTGTGGCGTCGCGGGTTCGGGTGCCCGGTCGCCGGGCGGTGGGTGAGGGCGGGCTCACGGCGTGAGCAGGCGGTCCTGTTCCACCGGGGGCGTGCCGTCGTGCCAGGGCAGGGCCTTGCCGAAGCGGACCAGCTCGCCGTAGAGGGCGGGATCGACGTGCTGGGCGAGGACCAGGTCGAGTACGGCCTCGGCGGCCCGGGCGGGCGGCTGTGCCCCGCTGTAGTCGCTGAACCAGGGGCGTGAGGTGGCGGTGTCGACCATGCCGGGGCACACGGCCGCGATCAGCGTGCCGTCGGCGAGGTCGTGTGCCCGGCGTTCGGCGGCGACCGCGCGGACGGCGGCGACCTGGGCGACCTTCGAGGGCACGTTCAGCCAGACCGGCCAGCCCGCCTCCTGGGCGGTGTGGTGGTGGACGGCGCCGCGCCAGGACTCCACGGCGTACTCGACCTGGTCGAGGGTGGCGCCGTCGAACAAGTGGTGCAGCCGTGGGTCCAGGTGACCGAGGGTGCCGAGGCTGCTGGCCACGACGAGCAGCCGGCCGCCGGGGCGCAGCACGGGGCCGAAGGAGCGCAGGATCGCGTGCGTGGCGGTGTTGGAGACGTCGATGAACTCGTCGGCGCGCCCGGCCTGCGAGTCCTCGGGCAGCAGGCGGGCGACCGCGTTGGACAGGACGATGTCGACGCCTCCGTGGCGCGCCCGCAGGTCCTCGGCGAGGAGCGCGATGGCGTCGGTGTCGGTGACGTCCAGTACCCGGCCCACGACCTGGGCGCGGGTGCCGGGCAGCTGTGCCGCCTCGCGGGCGGCGTCGGTCACCCGCCGCTGGTCGCGGCCGGTGAGCAGGACCAGGTCGTCCGGGTCCATGCGGCTCGCGAGCCCCTCGACGAGGGCACGGCCGAGTCCTTGGTTGGCCCCTGTGACGAGGGCGATGCGTGGAGCGTTCATGCCTGCCACGCTAGGAACGCGCCGTCCATGAGTCCAACGAAAGTCCGGCAAGGGCGGTATGCGGTTTCGTCATGGAGGCCGCCCGGGGAGCCCCCGGCCGCGGGCGGCCTGCCGTCCTTCCGGGGCGCGGTACCCCGGGGCAGGCCGCCGACGGCGGCGGAGCCGGGTTACAGCGCGCGTTCCAGACGGTCCGCCATCAGCTTGACGAACCTGGCCGGTTCCTTGGGCTGGCCGCCCTCGGCGAGCACGGCGAGGCCGTGCAGCAGCTCGGCGGTCTCGGCCAGCTCCGTGCGGTCCTCGCGCTCCTTGTACGCCTGATTGAGGCCCTTCACCAGCTGGTGGTCCGGGTTCAGCTCCAGGATCCGCTTGGCGCGGGGCACCTCCTGGCCCATCGCGCGGTACATGTTCTCCAGGGCCGGGGTCAGGTCGTTCGCGTCGGAGACGACACAGGCCGGGGAGACGGTGAGGCGGGAGGAGAGGCGGACCTCCTTGATGTCCTCGTCCAGGTGCTCCTTCATCCAGCCGAGCAGCCCGGCGTACTCCTCGTTCTGCTTCTCCCGCTCGCCGTCGGAAGCGTCCTCGTTGCTGGCGTCGAGGTCGATCTGCCCCTTGGCGACGGACCGCAGCTTCTTGCCCTCGTACTCGCCGACGGCGTCGGCCCACACCTCGTCGACGGCGTCCGTGAGCAGGAGCACCTCGATGCCCCGCTCCCGGAACGCCTCCATGTGGGGGGAGTTCTCGATGCTCTGGCGCGACTCGCCGGTCAGGTAGTAGATGTCCTCCTGGCCGTCCTTCATCCGCTCCACGTACTGCTTCAGCGTGGTCGGCGCGGAGTCGTCGTGCGTGCTGGCGAACGACGCGACGGCGAGGATGGCGTCGCGGTTCTCCGGGTCGGAGATCAGCCCTTCCTTGAGGACCGTGCCGAACTCCCGCCAGAACGTGGCGTACCGCTCCTGGTCCTTGGGCATCATGTCCTTGACCGTGGATAGGATCTTCTTCGTCAGCCGCCGCCGCATCATCTCGATGTGGCGGTCCTGCTGGAGGATCTCGCGGGAGACGTTCAGCGAGAGGTCCGCCGCGTCGACGACCCCCTTGACGAAGCGCAGGTACGGCGGGAGCAGCGCCTCGCAGTCGTCCATGATGAACACGCGCTTGACGTACAGCTGCACGCCGCGCTTGGCGTCCCGGGTGAACAGGTCGTGCGGGGCGTGCGCGGGCAGGAACAGCAGGGCCTGGTACTCGAAGGTGCCCTCCGCCTGGAGCCGGATCGTCTCCAGCGGGTCCCGCCAGTCGTGGGCGATGTGCTTGTACAGCTCGTGGTACTCGTCGTCGGACACCTCGTCGCGGGGCCGGGCCCACAGGGCCTTCATCGAGTTGAGGGTCTCGGGTGCGGGCGGCTCGGCGCTCTCGTCGGCCGTGCCGGAACCCTCGGGCACCATCCGGATGGGCCAGGTGATGAAGTCCGAGTACCGCTTGACGATCTCCCTGATCTTCCACGGGGAGGTGTAGTCGTGGAGCTGGTTCTCGGGGTCGGCGGGCTTGAGGTGGAGCACGACCGACGTGCCCTGCGGCGCGTCGTCGACCCTCTCCAGCGTGTACGTGCCCTCGCCGCGTGACGTCCACCGGGTGCCCTGGCTCTCGCCGGCGCGCCGGGTCAGCAGGGTGACCTCGTCCGCCACCATGAAGCCGGAGTAGAAGCCGACGCCGAACTGGCCGATGAGCCCTTCCTCACCGGCGGCGTCCTTGGCCTCCCGCAGCTCCCGCAGGAACTGCGCGGTGCCCGAGTTGGCGATCGTGCCGATGAGCTGCCCGACCTCGTCGTACGACATCCCGATGCCGTTGTCCCGAACGGTGAGCGTACGGGCGTCCTTGTCGATGTCGATCTCGATGTGCGGGTCGGACACGTCGGCGTCGAGCGAGTCGTCCCACAGCTTCTCCAGACGCAGCTTGTCCAGCGCGTCGGAGGCGTTGGAGACGAGTTCCCGCAGGAAGACGTCCTTGTTCGAGTACACCGAGTGGATCATCAGCTGGAGCAGCTGACGGGCCTCTACCTGAAACTCAAACGTCTCGGTCGGCATGTTCGCGAATACCTCACAGGTCCTGTCGCCGGAACTGGTGGCTCACACTGTAAAACACCACGTCAAGGCGGTGGCCGGAATGCGGGGGCAGTGGCCGGATCCGCACCGTTCGGGAGGGCTCGGGGCCTCGCGGGATGCGTCGGACCGGCTCCGGGGCCCGCCGCGGGGTGCGCACGCGGTCAGGCGCGCAGTCATGACCGCCGGCTGCCTGGGTACCCGGCAGGCCCCGGCCGGGCCCGCGCAGGCCCTCGGGGGTTCGCACAGCCCGGAGAGTGAACGGAGGCAGAGATGAGCAAGGTCAAGGAAGCGGTGGAAGTCGACGTCCCCCTCCACACCGCCTACAACCAGTGGACCCAGTTCGAGAACTTCCCGAACTTCATGGAAGGCGTCGAGGAGGTCACGCAGCTGGACGACCGGCACAATCACTGGACCATGAAGATCGGCGGGGTACGGCGCGAGTTCGACACCGAGATCGTGGACCAGCTGCCCGACGAGCGCATCACGTGGCGTACCACCAGCGGCGACACCAACCAGAAGGGCACCGTCCGCTTCGAGCGCCTGGACGACACCCACACCAAGGTCGAGCTGGTCATGGACATCGAGCCCAGCGGAGCCACGGAGAAGGCCGCGGACCTGCTCGGGACGATCGACCGGCGGGTCAAGGGTGACATGAAGCGGTTCAAGAGCTACATCGAGGACCGCGGCGGGGAGTCCGGTGGGTGGCGCGGCCGGATCCGGCCCGGAGACGCGGGCTCGGCCCTCTGACCGCCGGTCCCCCGGCACGGCGAGGCCGGCCGGCCCGGCGCCGGCCATGACGCGGCCGACGGTCTCCCGAGGACAGAAGTCCGGGAGCCGTCGGGCCGGGCCGGCCGCCCGTGCGGCTCAGTTCGGGTTGTCCCCGTGCGTCAGGGTCTCCCAGGCGACGAAGAGGTTGTTGCTGCCCGCCGGGCGGTTCTGCTCGGTCAGCGCCTGGGTGTTGGTCATGGCGATGCCCAGTCGGTTGTGCAGGGCGTTGTAACCGACCTCGGTGACCGGGCCCAGCCCCCGCTTCACGGTGCCGCCGCACAGCCAGCTCGGGGCGGCGGTGCCCAGTTCGTACTTGGCCTGGAAGCCGAGGGCCTGCCGCAGCCGCTCGCCGACGTCGGTGCCGTACAGGTCCTGTCCCTGGATGCGGCTGGTCTCGGCGATGTGGGAGATGGCGGAGATGCCGTATCCGGTGTGGGTGAAGTCGCGGCAGGTCTCCTGGGTCAGGCCGGTGACGAAGGTGGACTGGCCCTGCCAGTAGGAGACGATCTTGTCGCGGGTGTTCAGGTTCTGGCTCGGTACGGTCTTCGGCAGGTCGCCGTCGGAGGCGAGGTAGACGTAGGCGGCCGTGCGAGTGCGGAACTTCGCCATGGCGGTGTCGTACGACGCCTTGTCCTCCAGGAAGACGGAGATGCCGACGGCCGCCTCCATCATCGACAGCTCCCAGTTGCCGTTGGAGTTCGAGCCGTTGATGATCTCGGGGAGATAGACGTCGCGGAGCATGGTCGCGAACCGGCCCGAGTTGGCCCACGTGCCGGTGTACGTGTACTTGATGATCTCGGCGGCCTTAGGCCAGGAGGAGCCCGCCCAGCCCGTCTGCAGCGGCGCGTTGCTGTTGGTGTGGTTCTTGAGCACGGCTGACCAGGCGTCCATCAGCTCGATCGCCTTCTTGGCGTAGCGCTCGTCACGGGTGAGGTACCAGGCGAGCGCGTCCGTGTACGCCGCGATGGCGTCCTCACGTTCGTCCGTGCAACCGTAGTTGGGGTTGGAGTACGAACCGCACTCGACGACGGCGCGGGGCTTGGGCGTACGGCTGAGGCTCGCGTAGCCACTGGCCATCATCTGGTCGTACGCGCCCTTCCAGGGCTGGGCGCCGGCCTGGACCTTGCCGCGGACGAAGTCGAGTTGGGCGCGCGAGACGGTGACGCCCGGGTGCGCGAACGCGGTGGGTGCGGCCTGAGCCCGCTGGGCGCCCGGCAGGGCGAGGAGCCCGGCGGTGAGCACGCCGGCCGCCGCCGTGAGGGCGAGAGCGGAACGCGGGAACGTGCGGCGGCGCCGGGCTGGTATGTCCTTGTCCTGCATCTGACCCGTCCTCATATGTGAACGCCATACGGCTTTTTGAACGTTTGAGTTGACGAGACCATAGGTACGGACCATGCACCCGTCAAGTGGGTGGGAGGGGTCGGCGGTGGCCTGACTCGGAGGGTCTCCCGGCACGTGTCCGGACGTCGCCGCGACGGCCCGCACCGACCGGCCGCCGGTGCCCGACCGCCTTTGCCCGCCCGGGGAACGGCGGCCGGACGTACACACCGTTCCGGCTCTTCCCCCCGCCCCGGACGGTGGTGGAGACTCCGCCCAGCCGGGCGGTGCCGTCGACCGGCCCGCCCACTCCCCCGCCACCCACCCCCAAGGGTCCTCATGCCGATATCACCAGCCGTGCCGCGGCTCGCCGTCGCCGCCGCGGGTCTGCTGCTCACGGCCACCACGACCACCACGGCCTTCGCCACCGCACCACCACAGCCGGCCCCCGCCCGGATCGCCACCACGGCACCGCCCGCCCGGATCGCCACCACGGCACCGCGCTCCGCTCCCGCCCGGGCCGCCCTGGGCCCGACGGACGCGGCCACCTGGTACGCCCCCCTGTCCACCCGGGGCCGCTACGTCGTCGACGCCCACGGCGACCGGTTCCGGCTGAAGGGCGCCAACTGGGACGGCGCGCAAGGCTCGTGGACCGGCAGCGGCAGTGCCGCGGACCCCGCCAACCACCACGCCGGGCAGGACTCCCACGGGATACCGCTCGGCCTGGACCGCACGCCACTGCCCCGACTGCTCGCCGACTTCCATGCACTGGGCGTCAACACCATCCGGCTGCCCTTCTCCAACGAGATGATCCACAGCACGGCGCCCGTGCCCGACAACGCCGTCTCGGCCAACCCCCAGCTCCGCGGCAGAACACCGCTGGAGATCTACGACGCCGTGGTCGAGGCGCTCAGCCAGGACGGTTTCGCCGTCATCCTCAACAACCACACCAACACCTCGCGGTGGTGCTGCGGCGTCGACGGCAACGAGCGCTGGAACAGCGGCCAGACCACCGGCCGGTGGGCGGACGACTGGGTGTTCATGGCCCGCCGCTACGCCTCCGTCCCGCGCGTGGTCGGCGCCGACCTGTACAACGAGGTCCGGCGGGACGTGCTGGACGACCCCAACTGGGGTCTGGGGGACGACCACGACTGGTACGGCGCCGCCCAGGTCGCCGCCGACCGCATACTCACCGAGGCGAACCCGCGCCTCCTCGTCGTGATCGAGGGCATCAACTGGACCGGTGTGCCGGTGGACGGGCTGCCGCACGGCCGGCCCGTGCTCACCCCCGCCCGCACCCTCTCGCACACCCTGGTGGACTCCCGCAAGCTGGTCTACTCGGCCCACTTCTACGGCTACACCGGCCCCCGCCACAGCGGCGCCACGGGCATCGGCGAGACCCACGACGCGCGCTACCAGGACCTGTCCCGCACGGAGTTGGCAGCGGCCCTGGACGACGAGGCGTTCTTCGCGGAGGAGACCGGCCGGCACTACACCGCGCCCGTCTGGGTGAGTGAGTTCGGCATCGGTTCGAGCGAGACGAACGCGGCGGCCCGCACCTGGTTCGGCAATGTCACCGACTACTTCGCCGACCACGACGCCGACTTCGCGTTCTGGCCGCTGGTCGGCTTCGAGGGCCACGACGACTGGGCACTGCTGCGCTACGACAGTGCGGGGCACCGCTCGGGCA
The DNA here is from genome assembly GCF_040647235.1 of Streptomyces sp. NPDC042638. Taxonomy (NCBI): domain Bacteria; kingdom Bacillati; phylum Actinomycetota; class Actinomycetes; order Kitasatosporales; family Streptomycetaceae; genus Streptomyces; species Streptomyces sp. NPDC042638. The sequence continues at coordinate 11,846 of NZ_JBEZBT010000006.1, read as the reverse complement.
TCCTGGACGGCGGCGACTGGCGCGCCGCCGCGTGGCAGCATCTGATGACCACGCCCGGCAAGACCGGTGCCGTGGCCGCCGTGCCGGTCTGGCGCATGCTCAGCACCGATCACGGCGACGCGGTGGCGTCACTGCGGGTGCGCGCCACGGGCGACTGGGATCCGGGAGCGCACAAGGCCGCCTGCCCCGACGGTTCGAGGCTGGCGGGGCTGAGCCACACCGGTGGGCGCGGGCTGTGCACCGACGCCGGTACGGGCGATCTGCGCGGCGCCGAGGCCCGGCAGACGGTCGTCACCGACGAGCGCAACGTACCGGCCGGTGGCGACTGGGCGTCCGGCTACACCAAGTACCAGTGTCCCGCAGGGGAGTTCCTCATCGGCTACAGCCTGCGCGGCGAACGCCTGTCGGCGGCGCTGTGCGCACCGGCACGGGCCGCGCTGCCGGGCGCCGGGCGTACGGTGTGGTTCGACCGGTCCGACAACCGGCCCGCCGACGCGGCCGGCGGAGACTTCGCGTCCGGCCACTACAAGGGGCAGTGCGCGGCGGACGAGTACGCCGCGGGGATCGCCTTCACCACCCGGGTGGGCAGCCGTCCCGGCCCCGCGGCCCTGCTGTGCCGCGCCCTGTGAAGGTCATGCGGCCGAGTTCGCGCCGGGGCGGGGGCAGGCTGCGCTCCACGACGTGCTCCGTGTTGCGCCTCACAACGGGATGACGGCCGCGGGCTGTGGGCGTGTCCCCCCGCCGCCGTCCGGCGGTGCGTCATCCCGGCACCGGAACCGGCCTCGTCCCCAGGTGTCCGGCCCGGTGCAGCCCCGCGACCAGAGCGGCGCACCCGAGCCCGGTGGCGGCCAGCGCCGCCCACGGCAGCCAGCGCACCCCCGTGTCGAACAGTGCCCCGACGGCCAGGTTGCCCAGCGACACCGCGATGCCGGAGGCGGTGTTGTAGGCGCCGTAGGCCGTGGCGACGAGCCGGTCCCCGGAGAGCCGCACCACGGTGTCCATCTCGAACGGGTAGAGCAGTGCCCCGCCCCAGGCCAGCAGGACCGCGCACACCGTCAGGGTGACCGCCCCGGCCGTGGCGCCGTGGGTCCGCGGCAGCAGGGGCAGGAAGGCGGCGCCCATGACCGCCAGCCCGCACGCGACGGCCTGCGGCCCCGAGAGGGTGCGCTGGGCCCACGCCGTCAGCTTCAGCTGTCCCGCCAGCGCGGCGAGCGCCGAGGCGGCGAAGACCGCCCCGGTGACCGCGCCGGTCCGCGGGCCGAAGAGTTCGCGGGCGTGCAGCGGCAGGGCCAGATAGACCTGGAACGCCAGGACGTAGGAGCCGCTCATGGCGGCCGCGAAGAGGAGAAAGGGCCGGTTGGCGGCGATGGTCCGCCAGTCGGCGGCGACCGCCCGCCAGGCGGGTTCGGCGCCACGGCCGGCCGGGGGCCGGGCGGGCAGGGCACGGGACTGCAGCAACGCCAGGGTGGCGAAGATGAGCGCCGCGACCGCGCACACCGCGCTGAAGTCCCACGCCAGCAGGGCGAGTCCGGCGAGCGGACCGACCAGGATGCCCGCCTGGTAGAAGACGTTGAAGGCGGCGAACGCGGCCACCCGCCGCTCCTCCCCCGCATCAGCCGCGAGGTACGCGCGTACCGCCGGGTTGAACAGCGCGCCCGCCAGACCGGTCAGGGCCGAAGCGGTCACCAGGGCGGGAAGCGAAGCCGCCACCGCCAGCAGTCCGAACGCGACCGACCGCAGGGCGCATCCGGTCAGGATCATCGGCTTGCAGCCGTAGCGGTCGGCGAGGGTGCCGCCGACGAGGAACATGCCCTGCTGCGAGAAGTTGCGCACCCCCAGCACGAGGCCGACCGCCCAGGCGGCGAGGCCGAGGCCGTGGGCCAGATGGTCGGCCAGGTAGGGCATCAGCATGTAGAAACCCAGGTTGATGGCGAACTGGTTCACCATCAACAGCCGGGCCGGCCGGTCGAAGGAGGCCACCTGGGTCCACAGCCGCCTCACCGCGGGCCCGCCTTCGCCAGATCGCGCGCGAGCGGATCGCGGACCCGGGCGCACCGGGTCCACCGCGTCACCACGCGCGCGTCCGGTTCGGCGATGTCGTCGGGCTCGGACGGTGGTGTCCGCCCGAGGAGGGCGTGCTCGCGGCACCAGGCGTCGTCGTAGACCGTCTGGAGGTAGCGGTGCGGGCCGTCGGGGAAGACCGCGGCGATCCTGGTCCCGGCGGGATACGTGCGCGCCGCCCACCCGGCCACCAGCGCCACCGCCCCGACGCTCCAGCCGCCGGAGGCGTAGTGACGGCGGGCCAGTTGCCGGCAGGCCCAGACCGCCTCGGCCGGACCCACCCAGTGGACCTCGTTGAAGGCCGCGTAGTCGACGTTCTCCGGATGGATGCTGGAGCCCAGGCCGCGCATCAGTCGCGGTCCGGCCGGCTGGCCGAAGATGGCCGAGCCGACCGAGTCCACCCCGATGAGCGTCAGCCGCGGCACGGTCTCACGCAGCACGGCGGAGACCCCGGCGGAGTGGCCGCCCGTGCCGACCGCGGCCACCAGTACGTCGACCCGTCCGAGTTGGGCGGTCAGCTCGGCCGCGAGGGGCCGGTAGGCGGCGGCGTTGTCGGGGTTGCGGTACTGGTCCGGGCAGTACGCGCCGGGGGTGCGCGCCAGCAGGCCGGCGACCCGCTCGCGGCGCGCCTCCTGCCAGCCGCCCTCGGGGTGCGGTGCGCCGACCTGGAGGACCCGTGCGCCCAGCGCGCTGAGCAGGCGCGCCACGGCAGGTTCCATGCCGGGGTCGGTGACGACGGTGACCGGGTGGCCGTAGGTCAGCCCGGCCAGCGCCAGGCCGAGACCGAGGGTGCCGCTGGACGACTCGACGATCGGCGCGCCCGGCGTCAGGTCGCCGCGCCGGCGTGCCTCGCGGACCATGTGCAGGGCGGGCCGGTCCTTGAGGCCGCCCGGATTGGCGCCCTCCAGCTTGGCGTGGAAACCGCGGCCGGGCGGCGCGAACGGCTCGTCCACCCACAGCACCGGGGTGTCGCCGACGAGGTGGGCGGCGCGTCGGGCGGCCGGTGGACGGGGCGCACGCGCCCCGAACGGTTCGGGCAGGGAGAGGTGCATGGGGTACGGCTCCTTCAGGCCCGACGGCGGTGCGGCGGACGCTGCGCGAGTGGGGCGGGGCGGTCGGGCACACTCCCGCCCCGCGGACGGGCCCGGGGCGTGCGGGGGCCGGCCTACTGCCGCAGGACGCGGACGAGCGCGCGTGGGGAGCCGTTCTCGCAGGGGCGCGGGTCACCGGGCCGCGCGCGCCACCCGCCGTGGGTGAACCGGCCGCGTGACACGGCGGGCAGAACCGGCTGGGGCGCCTCGTCCCCGAGTCCGGTGTCGTCCAGGGCGGCGCGCGGCCGGTCCGCCGTGTGGTCGACGTGGCCGTCCGCCCCGTGCCGGTGACCGGGAGGGGGCGCGGTCGAACCCGTGCCGCCGGCTCCGTCGGCCGTGTGCGCAACGTCCCCCGCCACCACGGCACTCGGGTCCGCCCCGGCGAAGGGACAGGCGTGCACCGCGCCGGTGAGGTGGGCGGCGACCACCAGAACCAGCCCGACCAGCAGGGCGGCACGACGCAGACGCCCCACGCTCCCGTCGCGGCCGACCCGTGACCCGATCACATGCGCAGCGTAATCACCGGCTGACGCCGTGTCATATCGTGGGCGGCGTGGCGCGGCGCGTCCGTGGGAGGCCGGGCGGCCCGCAGGGCGGTCGGTGCCCGGGAACGCCTCCCGGTTCCTCGGGGGGTGCCGGCGCAACGGCTGACCTCACCCTCCGCCTGTCCGGCCTTCCGCCGCGGCGCGGTGACCTCCTCTACGGTGTCCCTGGACGCGTCCGGAGTCCCTCGCCGAGCCGCCGGAAGGACGATGATCGTCGTGTACTGCCGTGGTGGGTGCCGCGAACGCGCCCGCGACACCGTGTGGCTGCCGGCCGGTGCGGCGGGACGGGGATGACCGGTCCGCCCGGCGCACTCGCGCCGCGTCCGGGACCGGCCGACGGGCCCGTCTACCTGGACCACAACGCCACCACGCCTGTCGACCCGAGGGCTGTCGAAGCGATGGCCCCCTATCTGACGGTCCACTTCGGCAATCCCGCCAGCAGCCATCCCTACGGCGCCGAACCGCGCCGGGCGCTCGCCGGGGCGCGTGCCCAGGTGGCGGCCCTGATCGGCGCGCGGCCCTCCGAGGTCGTCTTCACGTCCTCGGGCTCGGAGGCGAACCTGCTCGCCCTGCGCGGCACGCTGCTGGCCTCCGGCCGCTCGGCGCCGCACGTGATCACGCAGGCCACCGAGCATCCGTCCGTGCTGGAGACGGCGCGGGCGCTGCGGCGCCTGCACGGGGCGCGCGTGACGGTACTGCCGGTCGACGGCGCCGGTCTCGTCGCCCCGGACGCGCTGGCCGCCGCCCTCACCGAGGAGACAGTGCTGGTGTCGGTGATGGCCGCCAACAACGAGACCGGGGCACTCCAGCCGATCACCGAACTGGCCGCGCTGGCCCGCACGCACGGTGCGCTGTTCCACTGCGACGCCGCCCAGGCCACCGGAAAGATCCCCCTCGACGTCCAGGCACTGGGCGTCGACCTGCTGACCGTCGTCGGGCACAAGATGTACGCGCCCAAGGGCGTCGCCGCCCTCTACGTGCGTGAGGGGGTACGGCTGGAGCCGGTGGTCTACGGCGGCGGCCAGGAACGCGGTCTCCGGGCCGGCACGGAGAACGTGGCCCTCGCCGTCGCCCTCGGCACCGCTGCCCGTGTCGCGGCCGGAGAACTCGCCGACGGCGCCCCGGCCCGCGTCGCGGCCCTGCGCGACGACCTCCACCGGCGGCTGACCGTCGCCTTGCCCGGCCGCGTCCGCCTCAACGGACCCGAGCGGCAGCGCCTGCCGAACACGCTCAACGTCAGCGTCGAGGGAACCCTCGGCCATGAACTCCTCGCCAGAGCCGACCGGATCGCGGCCTCCACCGGTTCGGCCTGCCACAGCGGCACCCACTCCCCCTCCCCGGTACTCACCGCCATGGGCCTCGCCGCCGACCGCGCGCTCGGGGCGCTGCGGCTGTCGCTGGGCCGCTGGACCACGGCCGAGGACGTCGAGACAGCGGCAACGGCCGTCGCCCGGGCGGCTGCCGCACCCTGACCGGCCGACGGGCCCGCCCCGGGCCACGAGGACGCGGCGCGGGGTGAGGGACCGGCGACCCGGGGCGCGGGCCGACATGAGGAGCCGTGCCGGGGGTCGGCTGACCGTGACCGTCGGGGGAGAGCGCTGTTGCCGCCCAGCTGCCACACCTTCTGGATCCGGCGGTGAGCGCCGCCGCGCGGACCGAGCCGATTCCGGCCGGTCCGGGGCGGGATCCACGGCCTTCGAGGCAGCACCCGACCACACCCCGCGGCTCCGGCGGGCCGGGGTTCGCGCCGCGCGAGGCGGGGCGGAGTGCGGGGCGCGGGGAGGCCGGTGTGGACCGGTCGGGTCGTGCCGGGTGACGACGCCCCATTCCTCCGGAGCGCGGTCATGACGGTTCGAGGTGAACGTCCGGCGTCGGCGGTTCTCCGGTTCTGCTCGCGGGCCCGAACCGCGTACAGGGGCCGGGACCGCGCGGACGCGATACGGGGGAGGCGTCCGCGCGGCCGTTCGTGGCGCCGGGTCAGCTCGTCGCGCGCACCGCTTCGCGGATCAGGTCGGCGACCGCCTTCGGCTGGGAGACGGCGACCGCGTGCGACGCGCCCTCGGCCTCGACGATGGTCGCCCCGGCCCGCTTCGCGCCGAAGCGCTCCACCTCCGGGTTGATCGCGTTGTCCGCGCCGGCGACCAGGGCCCAGGACGGCTTGGTCCGCCACGCGGCGGCGGAGGCCGTCTCCTCGAAGGCCGCGGCGGCGAGCGGGCGCTGGGCCGCCGCGAGGACCTTGGTGACCTCGGCGGGCACGTCGGCGGCGAAGACCGACGGGAAGGCGTCCTCGGTGATGGTGACCTCGACGGCGGGCTCGCCGCCCGGGACGGGGTACGTCCACTGCCTGAGGTTGCTCGCCAGCGGTGAGAGCGGGTAGCGGCCCTGCAGTTCGCCGAGGCTCTCGCCCTCTTCCAGGGCGTAGGCGGCGACGTAGACGAGGCCGACGACATTGTCGGCGGTGCCGGCCACGGTGATGATCGCACCGCCGTAGGAGTGGCCGACCAGTACGACGGGACCGTCGACCTGGGCGGCGATGGAGGCGACGTACGCGGCGTCGGCGGCCAGGCCGCGGAGCGGGTTCGGCGGCGCGATCACGGGAATGCCGTGGCTCTGCAGTTCCCCGATGACCCCGGACCAGCTGGCGGCGTCGGCGAAGGCGCCGTGGACGAGGACGACGGTGGGCGTGGAGGTGCTCATGTCTGCGGTGTCTCCCCGGAGTCAGGCGGTGTGCAGGGCCGTGTGCAGGGTGCGGACGGCCAGGTCGATGGCGGCCTGGGCGGCGTGGGTGCCGCGCAGGGCGTTGAGCATCACGAAGTCGTGGATGATGCCCTGGAAACGCACCGCGGTGACGGGCACGCCGGCCTCGCGGAGCTTGTTGGCGTACGCCTCGCCCTCGTCGCGCAGCACGTCGGCCTCACCGGTGATGACGAGCGCCGGCGGCAGGCCTTTCAGCTGCTCGGTGGTGGCGCGCAGCGGGGAGGCGGTGATCTGGGCGCGCTCGGCCTCGTCGGTGGTGTACTGGTCCCAGAACCACTGCATGCCGTCGCGGCGCAGGAAGTAGCCGGTGGCGAACTGGTGGTAGGACGGCGTGTCGAAGTTCGCGTCCGTGACCGGGTAGAACAGCACCTGCTGCACCAGGGCCGGACCCCCGCGCTCCTTGGCCATCAGGGTGAGGGCGGCGGTCATGTTGCCGCCGACGGAGTCACCGGCCACGGCCAGCCGCGAGCCGTCCAGGCCCTTGCCGGCGCCCTGCTCCACCACCCACTGCGCGACCGCGTAGTTCTGCTCGACGGCGACCGGGTAACGGGCCTCGGGCGACAGGTCGTACTCGGGGAAGACGACCGCGGCCCGGGCGCCGACGGCCAGCTCGCGCACCAGACGGTCGTGGGTGTGGGCGTTGCCGAAGACCCAGCCCGCGCCGTGGATGTAGAAGACGACCGGGAGGGTGCCGGTGGCACCGGCGGGCTTGACGATCCGCGCCCGGACGCTGCCCGTGGGGCCGCCCGAGACGGTGATCCACTCCTCGTCGACGGCCGGCTTCTCGATCTCGCCGGACTGCACCTCGTCGACGGCCTTGCGGCCCTCCGCCGGCGGCAGGTCGAACAGGAACGGCGGCTTGGCGGTCGCCTCGGCGAACTCGGCCGCGGCGGGTTCCAGCACCGGCTGGACCGGCGCGATGGCATCAGACATGGGGATCTCCTGGATTTGCATCGGGGCGCCGGCCGTTCCGGCACGTGATCCGGACCGTCGTGCTGAGCACTCCGGCGCCGCTGGACCGCACGTTAGGTCCGCCGGGAGCGCCGTAGTTGCCCACGAGCGCACCCCCGACGTCCTGACAGCGCACAGGAGGGCCGCCCCGGGCCGCCCCGGCCCGCCCCGGGGTCCGGCGGCCCCCGCGGCCCGCGTCCAGTGCGCTGTGAGGAACGCCGCGGTGCGCGGACGGGACACGCGAGGGCATCCGCCGGGCCTAGCGTTCACGGCGCAGCGGTCGCGGTCCGCCCGGCACTCGCCGTTCTTCGCCGGGCGGCCGTCGGCGGGCACTCGCGCCCGTCACCGCTTTCCCGTCCGCCGGGTCCGCATGCCGCGGAGGGCGCGGACGCTCATCCCGGAGGAGGTCCCGTACACGTGTCCGCCATGCCGGTCGGCGGTCTGGTTCCCCAGGCCACCGACGAAGCCGCAGAGCTCGTCGTCCGCAACGCGAAGATCCACACAGGGGACGCGGGCCGTCCGCGGGCCGCGGCGCTCGCCGTCCGCGGCGGTGTCATCACGGCCGTCGGTGACGACAAGGACGTGGCCCCCTACATCGGTTCGGACACGAAGGTGGTGGACGCGCTCGGCCGGCGGATGGTCCCGGGGCTCAACGACGCCCATCTGCATGTGATCCGGGGCGGGCTCAACTACGTCCTGGAGCTGCGCTGGGATGGGGTTCCGACGCTCCGCCAGGGTCTGGCGATGCTGCGGGAGCAGGCCGCGCGGACACCGAAGGGGCAGTGGGTGCGCGTGGTGGGAGGCTGGTCGGCCGAGCAGTTCGCCGAACGCCGGCTGCCGACGGTCGCCGAACTGAACGCGGCCGCCCCCGACACCCCGGTGTTCGTGCTGCACCTGTACCAGTCGGCCGTTCTCAACCGGGCGGCGGCACGGGCCGCCGGGTTCGACAGGAACACGCCCGAGCCCAGGGGCGGCCAGATCGTCCGCGGCCGGGACGGGGAACCGACGGGCATGCTGCTGGCGGCGCCCAGTGCACTCGTCCTCTACGCGACGCTGGCGAAGGCGCCCGCTCTGGAGGGCGAGGACAGGAAGCTCTCGACCCGTCACTTCCTGCGCGAGCTGAACAGGTTCGGCCTGACGTCGGCGATCGACGCCGCCGGCGGTTTCCAGAACTTCCCCGAGAACTACAGCACCGTCGTCGAACTGGCCAGGGCCGGGCAGCTGTCGCTGCGCATCGCCTACCACCTCTTCCCGCAGACCGCGGGCCAGGAGATAGCCGACCTGACCCGCTGGATCGAGACGGCCCGTCCCGAGGACGGGGACGAGTGGCTCCGCCTCAATGGAGCGGGTGAGAACCTCACCTGGGCCGCGGCGGACTTCGAGAACTTCGCCCAGCCTCGCCCCGAACTCGGCGAGTACGAGCCGGAGTTCGAGAAGGCGGTCCGGCTCCTCATGGAGAACGGCTGGGGTTTCAGGCTGCACGCCACCTACGACGAGACCATCCGCCGGGACCTCGCGGTGTTCGAGAAGCTGGCCGTCGAGGGGCTGTTCCCGGCGGGCAACCGGTGGTTGTTCGACCACGCGGAGACCGCCTCCCCGGAGAGCCTCGACCGCGTCGCCGCGCTCGGCGGAGCCATGTCCGTCCAGAACCGGCTGTCCTTCCAGGGAGAGGCGTTCCTGCACCGCTACGGCCCCGGCCGCGCCGCGGACGCCCCGCCGGTCCGGGCCATGCTGGAGCGCGGGCTGACCGTGGCCGCCGGTACGGACGCCACCCGGGTCTCCACCTACAACCCCTGGGTCGCCCTGCACTGGCTGGTGAGCGGACGCGGCGTCGGCGACCTCGTACTCCGTCCGCGCGGCAATCGCGTCGACCGGGAGACCGCCCTGCGGATGTTCACCGTCGCCGGGGCCCGACTCACCGGTGAGGAAGAGGTCAAGGGCGTGCTCCGGACGGGGTGTCTCGCCGACCTCGCGGTGCTGTCCGAGGACTACTTCACGGTGCCGGAGCCGGAGATCGCGCACATCGAGTCGCTGCTCACGGTCACCGGCGGCCGGATCGTCTACGCCGCCGGCGAGTACGAGGGTCTCGACGAGGAGCTGCCGCCCGTGGCACCCGACTGGAGCCCGGTGGCGCACTTCGGCGGCTACCAGGCGTCCCGGTCGGCGGGCGTGCGCCAGGCCGAGTCACTCGGCGAGGCCGTCGCCGAGTCGGAGCGGCACCACGCGTGGCGGGTACGGCGCGGCGCCGCACGCGAAGGCGGCGGCACGTTCTTCGACCCCTGCTTCTCCCTCTGAACCATCCCCCTCGAACCACTTCCCTCATCACCACCCTCACCCACCCTAGGAAAGGCAGTACTCCCATGGTCGACATCGCTCAGGTCACCGCGTCCCCCGGCCCCGACCTGCTGACCCCCGACAACTGCGCCGTGCTCTTCGTGGACCACCAGCCGCAGATGTTCTTCGGCACGGGCAGCGGGGACCGCACCGCGATCATCAACTCCACCGTCGGCCTGGCGAAGGCCGCCCGGGCCTTCGGGGTGCCGGTCGTCCTGAGCACGGTGGCCGCCGAGTCCTTCTCCGGCCCGATCATGCCGCAGCTCACCGATGTCTTCCCGGACCAGAAGATCATCGACCGCACCTCGATGAACGCCTGGGAGGACACGGCCTTCGTGGACGCCGTCAAGGCGACCGGCCGGAAGAAGCTGGTCATCGCGGGTCTGTGGACCGAGGTGTGCGTCGTCCTGCCCACGCTGTCCGCGATCGCGCAGGGTTACGAGGTGTACGTCGTCACGGACGCGTCCGGCGGTGTCAGCCCGCAGGCCCACGAGCACGCCGTCCAGCGCATGGTCCAGGGCGGTGCCGTCCCGGTGACGTGGGTGCAGGTGCTCCTGGAGCTGCAGCGCGACTGGGCGCGCACGGAGACGTACGCCGCCACCACCGACGTGGTGAAGCAGCACGCCGGCGCCTACGGTCTCGGCGTCGTGTACGCGCAGGCCGTCATGGGCGCCCACGCGGCCGGCTGACCCGACCGGGAAAACGACGGAACATACAGGCAGGGAACAACACGATGGATGCGGGACTGCTGGTCCTCCGGCTGGTGGCGGGACTGCTCGTCGCCGGGCACGGAGTGCAGAAGGTGAGCTTCCGGCTCGGGGGCCACGGCTTGGCGGGCGGAACCGAGGAGTTCCGGCACGACGGTTTCCGAGGGGGCCGGCTGACCGCGGTGGTCGCGGGCGCCAGTCAGATCGGTGCCGGCCTGTTCCTGACCGCCGGACTCCTCACGCCCCTGGCGGCGATGGCCGCCATGGGGGTGATGACCGTCGCGGGCACCGTCAAGTGGCCGAAGGGTCTCTGGGTGCAGAACGACGGCTACGAGTACCCGCTGGTCCTCGTCGTGGTCTCCGCGGCGCTGGCCCTCACCGGGCCCGGCCGGTGGTCCGTCGACCACGCGCTGGGCATCACCCCGTGGCCGGTGTGGGTCGTGCTCGCCGCGATCGTGGCCGGCCCCGTCAGCGGGCTGCTGACCCGCCTGGTGCTGCACCGTACGCCCTCGGCGGCGGAAGGAGAGCCTCGTGCGCGGCTTGCTGACTGACGCCGTCCGTACGCTGGTCCCGCCGAAGGACGACCGCCACGGACCGCTGCCACCGCTGATGCTGACGCTGACCGTGGTGACCGGGCTGGTCGACGCGGTGAGCTATCTGGCGCTGGGGCACGTCTTCGTCGCCAACATGACCGGCAACGTGGTCTTCCTGGGGTTCGCGCTGGGGGGTGCCCCGAACCTGTCCGCGCTCGCCTCCGTCGTCGCGCTGGTGACGTTCCTGCTCGGCGCGCTGGCCGGCGGCAGGCTCGGCAGCCGGTTCGCCGCGCACCGGGGGCACCTGCTGAGGACGGCCACCGCCGTGCAGACGGTCCTGGTCGCCGTGACCGTCCTCGTCACGGCGGTCGCCGACGGCCGGGTCACCACCGGTGTCCAGTACACGCTGATCGTGTGCCTCGGGCTCGGCATGGGTCTGCAGAACGCGGTCGCCCGGCGCCTGGGCGTCCCGGACATGACCACCACCGTGCTGACGCTGACCCTCACCGGTCTGGCCGCGGACTCCACGCCGGCGGGCGGTGCGGCGCCGCGGCCCGGCCGCCGGATCCTGTCCGTGCTGGCGATGCTGCTCGGTGCCCTCTGCGGTGCCGGACTGGTCCTGCACGGCCACCTCGTGCTCACCCTGGGCCTGTGCCTGCTGCTCCTGGCACTCACCTCGGTGGTGACACACCGTCTGTCCACCGGCGACGCCGTGTGGGCCCGGCCGCCGTCCTGACGCCCGGGCCACAGAAGCGGAGCCCCCGTCCGCGGGGGGGGCCCCCGCCCCCCGGGGCGACGCCCCGGCGGTTACCAACCCCGGGGGGACCGACAAGTGATACCGGGCGCGGTTGAGGGGGGGGGCGGCCG